>VGPP01000010.1 GCA_016882585.1 Cyanobacteria bacterium M_surface_7_m2_037 | reverse complement strand
TCGCATCAAGCTGGCCAACCAATCTGAAGCTCTGTCTTCAGATTTGCGGGTGTAATTCAGTGGTAGAATGTCAGCTTCCCAAGCTGAACGTCGCCGGTTCGAGCCCGGTCACCCGCTTTCAGTCCAGCCTCTGATAGGCCGAGCCAAGCTTTAGGGCTATCGAAGAGGTTGGGCCGTTCTGAATCACCGGGGGAACGTCCCGTTCCACATCGCCGCAGGTGCGGCCGGAGGGAAAAGACGACAGGTGTTGCTGCCAATTCCATGGCTATGCGATCACATCAATGAATTCGGGATGCAGTCGTCGATGTGTTTGATGAATTTCAGAAGGGTGTTGATCCGGATCTCTGCGTAGCTCACATCCCCCGGCCGCACCATGCTGCAACTGGTGCGGGAGCATCGACTGGCGCTCCAGGCTGGTCCACCAGCTCGCATGGCGGCTCAAAGCTCAGCGGCGTAGTGCTGCACGGCCTGCGAGAACCTGCTCAACCCTTGTTCCTTCAGGGTGCCCAGGTACTCCTCGACCGTCTTGGGTGGATTCTTCAAGCTGGCCCGGTGGTGCCGCATCGCCGTGCAGACCCGTTCGGCATCCAGGTTCAACTGATCCACCAGAAACAGATCGGGATGGCAGGCGCCAAGTCCGTAGCCCGCCAGGGCGTGCTCTGGGAAATCGTCCAGATTGAAGGTGAGGATCAGATCGGCCCCGCACTTGATGGCGGCAGCCAGGACATGGCGGTCATCCGGATCTGGCAACTCCAGGGCTGGAATCAGGGGCTGATGGCCATCCACCAGCGCATCGCGCACGTGAGCATTCATCAGCGAGCGTGTGCGTTCCAGCTGCACTCTGGAGAGATCAGGCCGGTTCCGCAGCACAGCCGTCATCCACTCCTCATGGATCTGGTCGCTCCAGCGGGCCCGGTAGAGATCCGTGAGCGCCAGGCGCATCAGCAGATCGCGAAGTGGAGCGGGATAGAGAACGCACGCGTCGTAGACGACGGTGAACCGCTTCACCTCAGTAGCCCAAGCCCAGCTCCTGGGCCTGGGCTGCCAGCTCATCCAGTGCCGCGACACGGTGCTGATCAATGGCGTGCTTGTAGGCCATCAAGTCGGCCAGGCGGATCCGCCGGTGGGTGCCGACCTTGCGGAAGGGGATCTCACCTTGCTCCAACCGCTCGATCAGAAAGGGCCGCGACACGTTCAGCAGATCAGCGGCCTGCTGGGTGGTGAGTTCGGCGTACACCGGCACCAACGTGACGGCATTGCCCTGGGCCATCTGCACCAGAATTCCCTGCAGCAACTCCAACACCGCAGGCGGGATGGGAACAGATGCGCGCGTGCCACCTTCCAGATCGAGGGAGAGGCTGGCTTGACGCAGGCCATGGCTGGCCCGGAAGCCGGCGAGATCACGCAAGCTCGCCCCTGCGGCCTCAGCCGCCTCAGCCGTGGGGATCACGGGCTCCATGAAGCTGGGGAAAGCGACGTCCATGGGCAACAGGGAGCCACCCGCACAGTAATCGAAATAATCGCAGCAAACGCAGCACCTGCAAGAGGGTGGACTGCGGTGATCGCACCAAGATCAAGCTCCGGGCCGCGGGCTTCCGCCTGGTAGTCGAGGTGCGGGATCACATGAGGTGCCGGTCCTTATCGTGGCGGTGGGCAAGCGGGAGCGCAATGCTGGCTACCGGCAGGCTGCCCAGCGCTGAGGCCCCACCCCATGGCCTACTCCATGCACCCAGAGCTGGATCAACTGCGCCGGGAAAACGCTCGCCTGATTGGCCTGCTGGAGGCTCACGGCATCGCCTGGCGCTCCAGCGAACACAAGCAGTCGGAACCGCCCCCGGAAATAGCTCAACCCGCGGCCAACACTCCAGGTTCGGCGGAGCAGAAGGTGGCCCTGTTCCGTCGTTTCTTCCGCGGTCGTGACGACGTCTATGCCCTGCGCTGGCAGAGCCGCAGCAGCGGGCGCTCGGGGTATGCACCGGCCTGCGCCAATGAATGGCAACCCGGCGTCTGCGAGAAGCCCAGGATCAGCTGCCGCGACTGCCATCACCGGAAGCTGTCGCCCCTCACCGATGCGGCGATCTACGACCATCTGGCCGGGGAACACACCATCGGCCTCTACCCCCTGCTGGAGAACGACACCTGTCATCTATTGGCGGTGGATTTCGATGAGCAGGACTGGCGCGAGGACGCAAGGGCCTTTCTGCGCTCCTGCCGGGAGCTGGCGGTGCCGGCTGCACTGGAAATCTCCCGTTCCGGGGAGGGCGCCCATGTATGGGTGTTCTTCGAGGAGGCGGTACCGGCCCGAGAGGCCCGTCAGCTGGGGGCCGCCTTGATCAGCCACACCTGCTCCTCGACACGCCAGCTGCAGCTGAGCTCCTACGACCGGCTCTTCCCCAACCAGGACAGCATGCCCAAGGGGGGCTTCGGCAATCTGATCGCCCTGCCGCTGCAGAAGGAAGCCCGGCAGCGGGGCTGCAGCGTGTTCGTGGATGACGGCCTGAAGCCCTATCCCGATCAGTGGGCCTATCTGGCAACCCTGCAGAGGTTGTCGGTGGCGGGACTGCAGACCGTGATCCAGGGCGCCACGGGCGGCGCCCATCCCCTCGATCTGGCGTTCATCGACGAGGAGGACCTGGCGACCCCATGGAAGGCAGCGGTGCCGCTATCGCGGCTCAGCGGACCGTTGCCCACCTCCCTCACCCTCACCCTGGCTGATCGTCTCTATCTGGAGCGCTCGAGCCTGCCGCAGCCACTGCTCAATCGCCTGATCCGCCTCGCCGCCTTCGCAAACCCGGCCTTCTACAAAGCCCAGGCCATGCGCCTGTCGGTATGGGACAAACCGCGGGTGATCGGCTGCGCCGAGAACTTTCCCCAGCACATTGGCCTACCGCGGGGCTGCCTGGAACCCGTGCAGACCCTTCTGCAGGAGCAAGGCATCAGCTTCGATCTGGTGGATGAACGACAACACGGCTCACCGCTGGAGCTGGTGTTCACGGGCCAGCTTCGCGATGACCAGGAGACCGCCGTGGACGCAATGCTGCGCCATGACATCGGCGTGCTTCAGGCACCGACGGCCTTCGGGAAAACGGTTGTTGCGGCAGCGATCCTGGCGCGCCGCAGGGTCAACAGCCTGGTGCTGGTGCATCGAGCTGAGCTGCTGCGCCAATGGCAGGAGCGGCTCCAAGCCTTCCTGGATGTCGCTCCTGAGGCGATCGGTTGCATCGGTGGTGGCAAAGCCAAGCCCACCGGCCAACTCGACATTGCCGTGATGCAGTCGCTGGTGCGGAAGGGAGAAGTGAACCCTGTGGTGCAGGGCTACGGGCAGGTGATCGTCGACGAATGCCACCACATCGCTGCCGCCTCCTTCGAAGCGATCCTGCGGCAGGTGAAGGCCCGCTACGTGCTCGGGCTGTCGGCCACCCTCGTGCGCCGGGACGGTCTTCAGCCGGTTCTGTTCATGCAGTGCGGCCCCATCCGCCACACCGCCGAGCGGCCCGCCGGCGCGCCTCAGACACTGGAACTGGTGAGCCGCACCCATCAGCTCCCAGCACTACCCACCGATCTGCCGATTCAGGACCTGATGCGCAGGCTGGCGGAGGATCAGCGCCGCACCGAGTGCATCGTGGCCGAGGCCCTGGCTGCCTGGGAAGAGGGCCGAAAACTGCTGCTGCTGAGCGAGCGAACGGACCACATCGCAGCACTCGCCGGCGCGCTGGCCCAGCAGGTCCCAAACCTGTTTCTGCTGCATGGCCGCCTGAGCGCACGCCAGCGAAGCGCCACCCTGGCCGCGCTGGAGCAACTGCCTCCCGAGGCGCCCCGAATCGTGCTGGCCACCGGTCGTTTGGTGGGTGAAGGCTTCGACCATCCGCCGCTCGACACACTGTTGCTCACCATGCCCGTGTCGTGGAAGGGCACACTCCAGCAATACGCCGGCCGCCTGCACCGGCAGCAGGCGGGCAAAACCAGCGTGCGCATCATCGACTGGCTCGATCTAGGCCACCCAGTGCCGCAACGCATGTGGGAGAGACGGCTGCGGGGCTACAGGGCGATGGGCTACGCGCTGATGTCCGATCCGTGATCCAGGCCGAACAGATCGTCGCTGGAAATCACGCGACGCCTCACACTCAAGCGCTGGCCCTATGCTGTTGTACAAGTAGTTGGACAGCGCCATGCAGGTTGTGAGTTTTTCCGAGGCCCGCGAACGCTTCAAGGCGGTGCTTGATCGCGTGGAAGCCGATGCCGATGTGACCCTCATCACCCGGCGCCACGCCCAAGGCGCTGTGGTGATGTCGCTCGACACCTACAACAGTCTGATGGAAACGGTGCATCTGCTCCGCTCTCCTGCAAACGCCGCCCACCTGCAGCGCTCCCTGGAGCAGGCCGAACGCAGGGAGCTCCTGGCGCATCCACTGATCGATGCCAACGAGCTCAACGCCGCTCCCCTCGATGCCGGCAGCTGAGCAGCTGGCGTGGACTCCCGCCGCCTGGGAGGACTACCTCGATTGGCAGGGTCAGGACCGCAGACAACTGAAACGGATCAATCAGCTGATCCAGGCCTGTCTGCGCGACGCTTTTGTAGGGATCGGCAAACCGGAAGCGCTACGCGAAAACCTATCGGGCTGCTGGTCGCGCCGGATCGACGACGAGCATCGGCTCATCTACCGGCTGGAAGGGAGCACGCTTGTGATCCTGGCCTGCCGTTATCACTACCGCTGATTGCAGTGAAGTGAATGACTGATTGCGGCAGCGCCGCCACCCAATCCGACGTCTGAACGGCATGGAGAGTGCATCCGCATGTCTTCAGATCGGATGCAGCGAGTGGCGGAAGTCAGTTGCGCGGCTTGATCAACTGCAGCACCTGCGGACCCACACTGCCGGCGCGGCGCTCGCAATCGAGCGACTGCAGAATCAATCGCGCGGCGGTTTCAATCTCACCGGAGGCAGCGGCCGATTCGGCTGCAGCGGCGTGAGAATCCGCCTCTTTTAAAAGGTCTTCGCGGCGAGCGGCAGGTGCCGGAGCCTGACGTGTCGCTTGCATGCGTCGACTTTGGCGTGAACCAATTAGCTAGTGCGAATGTTAACGGGCGTGATGCAGAACCCAGCAACACGCCCGTGCCGATCACGAAATCACAACAGGGATAACACTGAGGCTTGAGCGCCTGAACGATCAGGTGCCGGGCTCTTCGCGGTTGCCGCCAAGAGCATCAATCTGATCGCGCAGCTGGGCAACCCGTTGTTGATCACCGCGAGTGATCGCCACCGCCAAGGCGAACTCCAGCTTCTCAAGCTGGTGACCACCTTCGGCATAACCGCGGTTCTGGCAAGCAGGAGAGCCTGAAACCTTGCTGGTGGCTGGAGCGGTGCGATGGCTGTTGGAGAAGGCCATGGTTCGCTTTCTTTCCATTGTGGCACCGCTGCCAAGGCGCTGCTCAGGCCGCCTGTGCGTCCTCATCGAGCAGGCTGCGGCAATCGGCCAACAGGCTGGCAACCCGATCCAGGCGCAGCAGATCCTCGGGATCCGGCTCAGGCTCAGCCGCAACGCGATCCAGCTGCAGCTCCAGCGCTGCCAGACGCTGCTCCAGCTTCACCAGACGCTGCGACAGCGCCGACACGGTTTGCGCCAGATCCTCCGTGGATCGTGTGATCCGGAAGGACACCGATTCGGGGGCCATGCTGCGCAGTTGAGGAGTTCCGATCACAACACACCAGCCCTCAGCCAGCCAGCAAACTTGACCTGTTCCCGCTGCTGGCCGCCATGAGCTCACCCCTGCAGCTGCTCGCCTATCTGGCGGCCGGCCTGGGTGGCGGGTTGCTGGCCCTGCGCACGGGCATCCCCGCTGCGCCTTTGGCCGGTGCCCTGCTGGGGGCTGGTCTGCTCAGCCTCAGCGGCCGGCTAGAGGCCGCCAGCTGGCCCACCGGTACCCGCACCGCGCTGGAAATCGGCATCGGCACAGTGATCGGCACCAGCCTCACCACCACTGCCCTGAGTGAACTGCGGCAGCTATGGAAGCCCGCCATCGTGATCACGCTCACCCTGGTGGCAGCCGGATTACTGGTGGGCTTCTGCTGCAGCCGGCTCTTGGGCCTGGATCCGCTGGTGGCGCTGCTGGGGGCGGCCCCAGGCGGCATCAGTGGCATGAGCCTGGCCGGCGATGAATTCGGCGTGGGCGCCCCGGTGGCGGTGCTGCATGCCGTACGGCTGATCACGGTGCTCCTGGTGTTGCCCGTGGCGATGCGGCTGCTGCTGGCCAGTGGGATCACGCCACCACCTCCGGGCTGACCTCTGGGCTGAACCGGCCAGCGCCCCTGGATCCGTTGGCGTGAGGTCGATACCTTGGGCCCCACGATCGGTCCTGTTTCATGTTGCGCTCAACGCTCGCCAGGGTTCTGCCGGGCCTGGCCCTTGCCACGGCGCTGATCAGCGCTCTGCCGGTGGCCCGGGCTGCCGACAACCCTTCCGACGCCGCTGGCAAGGGAGCCCAGGTGTATTGCTTCATGCGCAACTCGGGCAACAACCATGAGGTGAGCTGGTTGGCCGCCTACGCGCTGATCAAGCGCCAGAGCGCCAGCCTGTTCAAAACCTCGCCGGAGCACGCGGCGGTGATGATCACGGAGGCCGTGGTTCAGAACCCGGGCACCTTCCCCGACTGCGGCAAATACCTCGGTGATCTCTATGCGAGCGCAGCTCTGGAGCAACAGCAAAAGCAGCAGCGCGAAGCCGCAACCAGCAGCAGCAGCAGTGAAGGCGGTGCAACGCGCAGCGAGCGCTACGCCTACTAGAGGAGCCGCCCTGGCTTCCACCGCAGCCCTGGGCCTGGTGCTGCTGGGGGGGTGCGTGAGTGCCCCGAGCGATCCCACCACCACCCTGCCTGGCCTGGGCGATTGCCTGCGGCAGGTGGAGATCAAGCGCTTGAAGAAAGCGCTCAACCGCTGCGATGGCGTGGTGGAGGCCCACCCCCAGGAACCCCAGCCCCGCAACGAACGGGCGTTGCTGCACAGCCTGGCGGGCGACAACCAGGCCGCCTGCCGCGACAGCCTCGCGGCGGAGCGGCTGCTCAAGCAACTCCCCAAAACAGCGGCGCCCGATCCGTTGCTGGTAGAGGAGATTCAGCTCAGGGCCAAGAGCTGCCGCACGCTCACCAGCGCTCCAGCAACTGGCGCACCATCCCCGGCAGGCTCCGCCGGCTGAGCAGCTGCTCAATCCGCGCCGCCTTGCTGGCGATCAGGTCATCCACCAACTGATCGGCCACGCCCAACTGCAACCAGTGGCTCTGCAGGCTGCCCTGCATACCAATGCGGTGGCAGCGATCTTCCGCCTGCTCCGCATCGCCGGGCGTCCAGGGACGCTCCAGCAACACCACATGGCGAGCGCGGTGCAGGGTGAAGCCCAAACCGCCCACCCCGAAGCTGGCGATCAGCAGGCGGGCCTCTCCGGCCTGAAAGCGATCCACGATCGACTGCCGTTCCGCCGGCGGCTGACGGCCCGTGAGCAGCACTCCGCCAAGCCGGTGATGCAACAGCTCAGCAGCGGCCACAAACGCGCTGAACAGCACCACCGCTTCGCCCTGATCCAGCAGCCGCTGCACCAGGGCCGTGGCTGCCGGCAACTTGTATTCAGCGCTGATCTGCCGCAGGGCCGTGAACACCGCCAACACTTCGGCATCGCGCCGCACCAGCCCCGCCTCGGCCCGGCGGCGGTAATCGTCGATCTTGAGCTGGAGGCGATGCTGAAAACCGCGCCCTTCCGCCTCGCTGAGCTCCACCGGCACCAGCAGCCGCTGCTTGGGCGGCAGATCCAGGCAATCCTGCTTGCGGCGATGCAGCACCAGCGGCCGGGTGAGGCGCTGCAGCTCCTCGAGATGGGTGGCGCCCATGGCCTGCCACTGGCGCTTGCCGCCCCGCTCGAGCCAATGGCCCTGGCAGTAGCGCTCCTCAAAGGCCCGTTGATCAGCCGCCAGGGGATGACCAATGGCGGCCAGCAGCGGAAACAGCTGCACCGGCCGGCCGTTCTTCATTGGCGTGCCGCTGAGCAACCACACCGCCCTCACCCGCGGATGGCGGCTGAGGCGTAGGAAGGCCTGGGTGCGGCTGGCCTGGAGGTTCTGGGCGTAGTGGGCTTCATCAGCGATGAGCACCGTGCCGGCGGGGGGCAAGTCGTCGGGCAGGCGCGCCCAGCTGAGCAGCTCCAGCTGCAACTGCAGCGCCGAGGCCTCCTGCTGCCAGTGGCGATGCAACCCCGCCGGCGCCACCACCACGATGCGGCAGTCGGCCGCACGCACCATCGCCCGCGCCGCCGCAAGAGCAGTGAGCGTTTTGCCCAGGCCCATGGCATCGGCCAGCACGGCACCCCGCCGCGCCAACAACCAACGCGCCGCGGCCCGCTGATGGGCAAACAACACCCGCCCATCCGGCAGGGGCTCCTGCAGATCGGCGAGCTGCACGAGGGTGCGATGAGGCGGCAGGGGCGGCAGGGGTTGCTCCAACCATGCGAACCACTGCTGAAGGTCGGGGTCGACGGCAAAGCGACCACCGAACTGGCGGCGCAGAACCGCCGCTGCCTCCAGCGGGAACTGCCAGCAGCCGTGCCGCGCCATCCACTGCCCGCGCGGCCGCACGGCCCTGAGCTGGGCCTGGGTAACGGCGTCGAACGGCAGCTGCACCTCAATGCAACCCGACGCGCCCAGACGGATCAGGCAGCGGGGCGGCGCTGGTAGCGAGGCAGGCAAGGGACGACGCGGCGTTGCGGGGCCATCGCTCCATCGTCGCGCAGCGATGTTGATTCTAAGCAACCCCTAGCTGGATGCAAGAACCGTGATCAAGCCTCAAAACTGCATCGCTCGACACATTGACATCCCAGCCACCGCAGGCAAACTCTTGGCAACCGAGCCAAGCGGATGCACGCCAGGGATGCGGTTTTCCTTGAAGATCTGTGCCCCAAACTTCGCGTTCGACGCTGGAGACAAAATCTCCACTCCTTTACACACAAGACCTGCATTTACTGCGGGAAACCATCTGAATCAATCGATCACGTGCTGCCGCAGAGCCGCGGCGGGCTGAGCACCACGGAAAACTGCGTGCCGGCCTGCCTGGCCTGCAATGGCCGCAAAAGCGATGCCGATGCCTTCGAGTGGTACCGCCGCCAGCGCTTCTACGACCCCCGCCGCGCCATGGCGATTCGCGCCTGGACCGACGGCGACCTGCGCCTGGCGATGCGGCTGCTGCAGTGGGCCAGCCCCGGCCCTTCCGGCCTGGAACTGCAGGCGGCTTGATCCACCGCAGCCGGCCCACGCCAGAGCAAACCCCTCACCAGATCCGGCAGGCCGCCACACCGTTGTGGCGCTGGCAGATCTCGGCCTGAGCGCGCGGCTGCTCCGGTGCAAGCAGGGCCGCGCCCAGCACCAGGCCCAGCACTGCGGGCAGCAGCAGACCACGCACACGCACCCGGCTGCGAACCGAAGGACGCCGCAGACCGTGGGCCACGGGCAGCGCATGGGCCACAGGCAGGGGAGTAGAGAAACAGGAAGCGGTCATCGCCGAATCCAAGCAGTGATACAGGTGTACTCATGACCTCCCGCGCTGTCAACCCGGGGGCCAGGGTGCTTGTGGTGGGCGGGGGCTACAGCGGCGAGCGCTTTGCCCGCGCCGCAGCCGCCCGCGGCGCCGAGGTGTGGCTCACCTACCGCCGCAGCAAGCCTGAGCAGCCAGCCGATCCGGGCACTGCGCCCCTGCATTGGCTGCACTTCGACGCCGAAGCCCAGGCCATCCCCCCCCTGCCCGAGCAGCTCAGCCATGTGCTGATCACCCTGCCGCCGGATGCCTCGGGCTCCGATGCTGCGCTGGAGCATCTACTGGAGCCCCTGCGCCAGCAGCCCCTGCGCTGGCTGGGCTACCTCTCCACCACCGGCGTCTATGGCGACAGCCAGGGGGCCTGGGTGGATGAGCACTCCCCCACCCAGCCCACGCTGGCCCGCAGCCAGGCCCGGCTGCAGTGCGAGCAGCGCTGGCTGAGCAGCGGCCTGCCGGTACAGAGCTTTCGCCTACCGGCGATCTACGGCCCAGGGCGCTGTCCGTTTGAGCAGCTGCGCAGCGGCCAGGCACGGCTGGTGCACAAGCCCGGCCAGGTGTTCTGCCGCATCCATGTGGACGACATCGTGGGCGCCCTGCTGCATGCCACCGATCAAGCGGAGGGTCGCAGGCCACCGGTGATCAATGTGAGCGACAACGTTCCCTGCCCATCCAGCGAAACCCTGGGCTACGCCGCGCACCTGCTGGGCTGCAAGCTGCCGAATGTGCAGCGCTTCGAGGCGATCGCCCCGCAGATGAGCCCCATGGCCCTCAGCTTCTGGGCCGACAACCGCCGCGTGCGCAACAACCTGCTCTGCGGCGACCTGGGCTACCGCCTGCGATACCCCAGCTACCGGGAAGGCTTCGCCGCCAGCCTGGCGGAGGAGCAAAGGCGCAGCGCCAAGCAGCCGTGATGGAATCAGGTTGAGGCGTTGGGTTCCGCCGGAGCATCCGGATCGGGAACAAACGGCACACCCACGTCGTGCAGGAGCCGATTCCAATGCAGCTCCACCCAACCGCTCTCCACCCCTTTCACCAGGCCGAAGGCGATCAGCAGCAACAACAACCAGCGCAGCATGCTCCACTCAGCCAGCCCCACGCACGCTAAGCGGGTTCGCCTGGCCGTCTCCCTGGGGGATCCAGCTGGGATCGGCGCGGAGGTCACGCTCAAAGCCCTGGACCAGTGGCCCGCCGATCAACCTTCCCCGCTGCTGGTGGGCTGCCGCCGCTGGCTGGAGCGCACCTATCAACAGCTGAAATCCTGCAGCACGGCCCCCCTGGCCGACCCGGCCACGCTGGAGGTGCTGGATCTCCCTCTGGAGCAGCCTCTGGCACCAGGCCAATCCGGGGCGGCCAGTGGCGACGCCAGCTTTCACTGGCTCAGCGCCGCTGTGGAGCAAGTGCAAAGCGGCGCCTGCACCGCCTTGGTGACAGCACCGATCGCCAAGCACGCCTGGCACGCCGCCGGCCACCACTACCCAGGCCAAACCGAACGCCTGGCTGAGCTCTGCGGCAAGGCCGCAGCCTCGATGCTGTTCACGGCGCGCTCACCCCAGAGCGGCTGGCGGCTCAACACGCTGCTGGCCACCACCCACATCCCACTGGCGGCCGTGCCGCAACAGCTGAATAGCGCACGCATCAGCCACAAACTGGATGTGCTGCTGGCCTTCTGCCAACGCTTTCGCACGCAGCCAAGGCTGGTGGTGGCGGGCCTCAATCCCCATGCCGGTGAGGCAGGGCAGCTGGGGCGCGAGGAGGTGGACTGGCTGATCCCCTGCCTGGATGCATGGCGGCAGCAGCATCCGCAGGTGGAGCTGATCGGACCACTGCCGCCCGATACCTGCTGGCTCAACGCCGGCCTGGCCTGGCGAGGCAAACAGGCTCAAGCGGCCGATGGCTATCTAGCCCTGTATCACGATCAGGGCCTGATCCCGGTGAAGCTGCTGGCCTTTGATCAGGCCGTGAACACGAGCCTCGGGCTGCCCTTTCTGCGCACCTCACCCGATCACGGCACGGGGTTTGACATCGCCGGGCGCGGCATCGCCAGGGCAGCAAGCATGGAGGCTGCCTTGGCGACGGCACTGGAGCTGGGTTAGCCCGGCTTCACGCGCATCAGCACCTGGCCGAATTCCACGGGGGTGCCGTTCTCCACGAGGATCTCCACCACCTCGCCACTCACTTCCGACTCCAGCTCGTTCATCAGCTTCATCGCCTCGAGGATGCAGACGGTCTGGCCGACGTTGATGCGGGCGCCGAGCTCCACAAAGGCCGGATCACCAGGCGAGGGAGCGCGGTAGAAGGTGGCCACCATCGGAGCGGTGATTTCCACCAGATCGCTGCGCACCGCAGGAGCGGCGGGAGGTGCCACAGAAGGCGTGGCCGGAGCGGCCGCCACCGGTGCGGGCAGGGCAGCAGGCGCGGCTTGCATCACCACCTGGGGCTGGCTGGCCGGCAGATTGCGACGCAGCTCGAGGCGGAAATCGTCGCCTTCAAGTTTGAGCTCCTGAATATCGCTCTCGCCGAGCAGAGCGATCAGCTCCCGCAGTTGGTTGTGATCGAGTTGCATGGCGATCAGTTCTCGCGGCCGAGGTAGCTGTCGGTGCGGGTGTCGATCTTGATCTTTTCACCGATCGACAGGAACAGCGGCACCATCACCTGAGCGCCGGTTTCCACAATCGCGGGCTTGGTGCCGCCGGTGGCGGTGTCGCCCTTCACGCCGGGATCGGTTTCGGTGATCTCCAGCACCACCGAGTTGGGCAGTTCCACCTCCAGGGGCTTGCCGTTCCAATACACAACGTTCACCTCCATGCCTTCCTTGAGGTACTTGCGCTGATCGCCGATCTGCTTGGCGGTCAGGCGGGTTTCCTCGTAGGAGGACATGTCCATGAAGACGTAGTCGTCGCCCTCCATGTAGGTGTGCTGCAGCACAGCCTTCTCCAGCTGCGCCTGGGGCACGGTTTCGCCGGCGCGGAAGGTTTTTTCCACCACGTTGCCGCTCTGCACCGCCTTGAGCTTGGTGCGCACGAACGCGGACCCCTTGCCGGGCTTCACGTGCAGGAATTCAACGACGCGCCAGACCTGGCCATCGAGCTCAATCGTTGTGCCGGTACGAAAGTCGTTGCTTGAGATCATTCCGGCAGAACGGGTCAGGCCGGATTGTACGGCTGTGCCAGAGTCCGGGCAGAAACGAGGCTGCAGCATGGATCTCAAGCGCTGGCTCCTGGCCTTGGTGGTGCTGCTGGGCCTGTGGGGCCCCATCGGCGCCGCCCCGGCCCACGCCGCTCTGCCCCCCGGCAACGCCGTGAAGGACCCCACCGCGATCCTGCGCAACGCCCTGCCGATCGATGCTCCGGATCTGCAGGAGCTGCAGCACCGCCTGGAGAGCACCAGCGACGACCTGCGCGCCAAACGCTGGAGCGCCCTCACCACCACAGCCCGCCGCAGCCAGACGCTGCTGGGCAGCAAGCGTGAGGCGATTCTCAAGAGCCTGCCCAGCGCTGACCAAGCCGTGGGCAGCGCCCTGCTGGATCAGCTGGAAACGCAGCTGCAGGAGGTGGCCGCTGCCACCGAGGTGAGCGATCGCGACGGCTTCCTGGAGGCCCGCCGCACCGCTCTGAGCACCATCGGCCAGCTCGAGGCCCTGCTGGTGGGCGATTTCCCGTTTGAGATCCCGGCTGAATACGCCGATCTGCCCCGCCTGCTCGGCCGCGCCACCGTGGAGATCGAAACCACCCAGGGCACCTTGATCGCCGTAGTGGATGGCTACAACGCGCCGCTCACGGCCGGTGCCTTCGTGGATCTGGTTCAGAAAGGCTTCTACAACGGCCTTCCCTTCACCCGCGCCGAAGACTTCTACGTGCTCCAAACCGGCGATCCCAAGGGCCCGGAAACCGGCTACATCGACCCGAAAACGAAGGTCGAGCGCACCGTTCCGCTCGAGATCAAGGTGCCCGGTGAAGCGGAGCCTTACTACAACGCCACCTTTGAGGATCTGGGTCAGTTCACGGCTCAGCCGGTGCTGCCCTTCGCCACCCTCGGCACCCTCGGCTGGGCCCATTCCGATGAAGCCCTCAACGATGGATCGTCGCAGTTCTTCTTCTTCCTCTACGAAGCAGAGCTCACCCCCGCGGGCCTCAACCTGGTGGATGGCCGCTACAGCGCCTTCGGCTACGTGGTGGACGGTTTCGATGTGCTCGAGGAGCTCGGCATCGAAGACGGCATCGTGAAGGCCAAGGTGATCGAAGGGGCCGAGAACCTCCAAGCGCACGCCTGATCCCGTGCGCCTGCGCGACCTGGGCGAGTGGGAGCTGCTGCGGCGCCTGGCCGCCTACGCCCCCGCCGGCCAGTTCAACGACGACGCCGCTCTGCTGGAGGAACGCAGCGGCCAGCAGCTGGTGGTGAACACCGATGTGCTGGTGGAGGGCGTGCACTTCAGTGACGCCACCATCGGGCCCAGGGATCTGGGCTGGCGCGCCGCGGCCGCCAACCTCTCGGATCTGGCGGCGATGGGCTGCACGAGCGTGGCGGGGATCACCGTGGCCCTGGTGGCCCCCGGTGACACCGCCTGGAGCTGGGTGGAAGGGGTGTACGCAGGGCTGCGCGATGCGCTGGAGCCCTATGGGGCTGTGATCCTTGGGGGCGACTGCAGCAGCGGCCGCGAGCGGCTGCTCTCAATCACCGCCCTGGGGCGCCTGGCCGATGGCACAGCGATCCGGCGGGGCGACGGGCGCCCGGGCGACTGGCTGATCAGCAGCGGCCCCCATGGCCTGAGCCGTCTGGGGCTGGCCCTGCTGCTGGAGGAGCTGGAGGCCGCCCAGGTGAGCCCAGAGCTGCGGCAGCGGGCGATCCAGGCCCACCGCCGGCCCACTCCGCGACTGGACGCCGTAGCAGCCCTGCACAGCACCCGCCCCAGCGGCCTGCCCTGGCGCGTGGGAGGCACCGACAGCAGCGATGGTCTGGCGGCCGCCGTGAAGGCGATTGCCGCCACCAGTGGCTGCGGGGCTGTGCTGGAGCGCAGCCAGCTGCCGATCGATCCCGAACTGGCTCAGCTCGAGGCCGGCGAACACTGGTGCCTGGGAGGCGGTGAGGATTTCGAGCTGGTGCTGGCGCTGCCGCCCAGCTGGGCCGAGGCGCTGCTGGCGGCCTTACCTGGCACCAGCCGCATCGGCAGCCTTGTGGAGGCAGAGCCAGGCCTGGTGCGCTGGCAGGAGAGCGGCGAAGCGCTGGCGGCAGCGGAACAAGGGTTTACGCACTTCCGCTGAACGGCCAGCCAGGGTCGCGAGCAACCCACAGCGCAGCCAAGCAACAAAAAGCCGCCCTTGCAGGGGCGGCTGAAGCAGGTGAGCCCAGGCTGATCTGATCAGCCCCGGGGTTCAACCGAACTCACTTCCAGTTCTTGGCCACGATCTCGGCGAGGTCAACCACGCGCTGGCTGTAGCCCCACTCGTTGTCGTACCAGCACACGATCTTCACCATGTTGCCGCCCATCACCAGGGTGAGATCGGCGTCCACGATGGTGCTCTCGTCGGTACCGGCGTGGTCGCTCGACACCAGGGGCAGATCGCAGTACTTGATGATCCCCTTCATGCCGTTCTCGGAAGCGGCCTTGAGCACGGCGTTCACTTCCTCGGCAGTGGTGTCGCGGCCGGTCTCGAACACCATGTCGCACACCGACACGTTGGGGGTAGGAACGCGCAGAGCGATGCCGCTCAGCTTGCCCTTCACCTCGGGGTACACCAGAGCCACAGCCTTGGCGGCGCCGGTGCTGGTGGGAACGATGTTCACGGCGGCGGCGCGGGCGCGGCGCAGGTCGCGGTGGGCGGCATCGAGGATGCGCTGGTCACCCGTGTAGCTGTGGGTGGTGGTCATCGTGCCCTTCACGATGCCGAAGGCCTGGTCGATCGTTTTCACGATCGGCGCCATGCAGTTGGTGGTGCAGCTGGCGTTGGAGAGGATGTCCCAGTCCTCGTGGCGGTACTGGTCGGCGTTCACGCCCACCACGAAGGTGCCCACCTTGGCGCCCTTGCCAGGTGCGGTGAGGATCACTTTCTTGGCACCGGCCTCGAAGTGCTTGCTGGCGCCCACGTCGTCGTTGAACACGCCGGTGGACTCGATCACCAGATCCACGCCCCACTCCTTCCAGGGGAGGTTGGCGGGGTTGCGGTCGTAGAAGGTTTTGATCGTCTTGCCGTTCACGACGATCGTGTCGTCGGTGGTGGTCACCTCTGCGTTGCGCAGGGGGCCCAGCATCGAGTCGTACTTGAGCAGGTGAGCGTTGGTGGTCGTGTCACCTGAACCGTTGATACCCACCAGCTCGATGCCGGTGTTCTCTCCACGGCTGAGCCAGCAACGCATGAAGTTGCGACCGATACGGCCGAATCCATTGATCGCAACCTTGATGGTCATGGCATCGAGCGGGGAAGCCCGCTAGCAAGGGGGATTTGGCCGCCGATCATACAGAGATCATTGGGATGTCCCCATCTGGGGACATGGGTTTGCGCGCCTGGCTCGAAGCTCTCAAATCCCTCTCAAACACACCGATCCGGGCAGACAAGGGGAACTTCCCGGCTTACCGTCTCCCCAGGCTTGGAGATGCCCTTGGCCCAACAGCTCGATCGCCGTCAACCCCTCCATTTCATTGGAGTCGGCGGCATCGGCATGTCGGCCATCGCCGGCATCCTGGCGGATCGGGGCTTCCAGGTGAGTGGTTCCGACCCGCGCGACAACGCTGTATTGCAGGACCTGCGCAGCCGCGGCGTGCGCGTGTTCCGGGAACAGAGCGCCACCACCATCGCCGCCATCCGCAGCGGCACCTCCACCCAACCGCTGGTGGTGGTGAGCTCGGCGGTGCCCGCCACAAACCCTGAACTGCAGGAAGCCCGCCGGGCCGGGCTGGAGATCGCCCATCGCTCCGATGTGCTCGCCGCCCTGATCGCCGGCCAAAACTCCGTGGCCGTGGCCGGCAGCCACGGCAAAACCACCACCAGCACGCTGATCGCCAGCCTGCTGCACGCCACCAACCACGACCCCACCGCCGTGATCGGCGGCGTGGTGCCCGCCTTCGGCAGCAACGGCCGCAACGGCAAAGGCGCCCTGCTGGTGGCCGAAGCCGATGAATCCGATGGAACCCTGGTGAAATTCCAGGCCTGGCTGGGGGTGATCACCAACCTGGAGCTCGATCACACCGATCACTACGCCGATCTGGCTGCCCTGATCGCCACCCTGCAGCGCTTCGGCCGCGGCTGTGAGCAGCTGCTGGCCAACCGCGACTGCCCGATCCTCAGCCAACAGTTCAACGCCAGCCACTGGTGGTCCACCAGCAGCGCCGATGGCGTGGATTTCGCCGCCATCCCCGTGGAGCTGAGCGGCGACAGCACCCTGGCCGACTTCTACGAGCAGGGAACCTGTGTGGGCCGGTTCACCCTGCCCCTGCCCGGGCTGCACAACCTCAGCAATGCCACCGCAGCCATGGCGGCCTGCCGGCTGCACGGCGTGTCGTTTGCGGAACTGCGCCAGGCCGTGGAGAGCCTGCAGGCCCCCGGCCGCCGCTTCGACTACCGCGGCACCTGGGCCGAGCGCCAGGTGGTGGATGACTACGCCCATCACCCCAGCGAGGTGGGCGCCACGCTCGCCACCGCGCAATTGATGGTGAGCAGCGGACGCAGCCCGCTGCCGGAGGTGCCCCAACGGGTGCTGGCGGTGTTCCAACCCCATCGCTACAGCCGCACTGCCGAATTCCTCGAGCCCTTCGCCGCGGCCCTGGGCCAGGCCGATGAGGTGTTGCTGGCACCGCTGTATGCAGCCGGGGAAGCACCGATTGCCGGCATCTCCAGCCATGCCCTGGCCGCCGCCATCCAGCGGCTCAGGCCCGACCTAACCGTGACGGTGGCCGACAGCCTCGACGATCTGGCCGATGCCGTGGCCGAGCGCAGCGTTCCAGGCGATCTGGTGCTGGCCATGGGCGCCGGTGATGTGAATGGGCTTTGGGGGCGCCTGCAGAACCGCGAAGACCCCCTCGCCACGTTTCCCGTAGCGGCATGACGGCCGCCACCCCACTCGGCCTGCGGCGCTCCGTGGGATTGGCGGACTACACGACATGGCGTGTGGGCGGATCGGCCCAGTGGTTTGCGGAACCGGAGAGCGCTCTTCAACTGCAGGCTCTACTCGCCTGGGCTCAGGCCGAAGGCCTGCCGAGCTTGGTGATCGGCGCCGGCTCCAACCTGCTGGTGAGCGATGCGGGCCTGGAGGGCCTCACCCTCTGCAACCGCCGCCTGCAGGGCGCCGTGCTCGATGCCGGCACGGGGCTGATCGAAGCCCAGGCCGGCGAACCGATCCCGAGCCTGGCGCGCCGGGCCGCCCGGGCTGGCCTCGCTGGTCTGGAGTGGTCGGTGGGCATCCCCGGAACGGTGGGTGGCGCCGCCGTGATGAATGCCGGCGCCCAGGGCGGCTGCACCGCGGAGGTGCTGGAGAGCGTCACCGTGATTGAGCCCCACCGGCCCCACCAGCCGTTCGAGCTGCGCGCCGGCGAGCTCGATTTCGCCTATCGCCACAGCCGCCTGCAGGAGGAGCCACTGGTGGTGCTCTCAGCTCGATTCCGGCTGAACGCCGGCCACGATCCAGCCGACGTGAGCCGGCGCACCAGTGCCAACCTGCACAGCCGCACCAGCACCCAGCCGTATCAGCAGCCCAGCTGCGGCAGCGTGTTCCGCAACCCTGAGCCCCACAAGGCCGGCCAACTGATCGAGGCTCTGGGTTTGAAGGGTCTGAGTATGGGCGGAGCCCAGGTGTCGCCGATTCACGCCAATTTCATCGTGAACACCGGCGCCGCCACCGCCACCGAGATCGATCAGCTGATCGGAGCTGTGCAGCAGCGGATCCAGGCCGCCCACGGCATCACCCTGCACACCGAGGTGAAGCGGCTGGGGCCCTTCGAGGGCATCGCCCTGGCGGCCTGAGCCCACCCGCAGCACCGCGTAACCTGCGCCCAACTGCACAGGCGCCGCCATGGCCGGTTTCGGACTTCCCAACTTCGGCCAGCTCACCGAGGCCTTCAAGAAGGCGCAGCAGATCCAGCAGGACGCCGCCAAGCTTCAGGAGGAGCTCGATGCCATGGAGCTCGAGGGCACCAGCAGCTGCGGCCGCGCCAGCGTGTGGCTCTCCGGCAACCAGCAACCCCTGAAGGTGCACCTCGATCCCGCCCTGCTGGCTGAGGGTGCTCCTGCCGCAGAAGCCGCCACGCTCGATGCGCTCAAAGCGGCCTACGAGCTTTCCACAGGCACGATGAAGCAGCGCATGGAAGAGCTCACCGGCGGGCTCAACCTGAACCTGCCTGGCCTGGGCTGAGCCCGAAGCTCACTCCGCCTCATCCGGCTCGTTCTGGCGCAGGCGGCGCCGCGACACTTGCCGCAAGCGTTGATCCAGCAGCGGCTCGCGACGACTGCCGCGCTGCTTGAGCCCAGCCCCATCCACGCTGCGGGAGCGCTCCCGCAGTGCCTGGGCCTGCACGGCCTCCAGGCAGCTGATGTAGAGGGGATGGCGATCCCAGTCGACCCCCACAGCGCAGCCGGGATCGCCTTGATGCAGGCAATTCTTGAAGCGGCAAACGCCGCGCGAGAGCCGCTCACGGATCTCAGGAAACAGCGGCCCCAGCTCCACCGGATCCGCCGGTAGATCCGGGCGGTTGAAGCCCGGCGTATCGGCCAACAGGGCACCCGGCGCCAGGGGGAACAATTCCACGTGCCGGGTGGTGTGCCGGCCCCGCTGCAGCCGACCCGACACGGCACTCACCCGCAGGGCCAACTCCGGCACAAGGGCATTGATCAGGCTGCTTTTTCCCACACCGGATGGGCCGCACAGCACCGCAATTCCGGGCTGGGTGAGGCGCTCCCGCAGCCCAGCGATCCCCTCACCCCTCTGCGACGACACCAGCAGCGGCTCATAGCCCCAGGCCTGCAGGCGCTCACGCCAGCTCTGTTGCTGCGCGGCGCTGAGCAGATCCGCCTTGGTGAGCACCAGCTCCACCGCCACACCGGTGCGCTCCGCCGTGAGCAGAAAACGGGTGAGCTGCAGCGGATCGAGCTGCGGCTGCTCCAGGGCCACCGCCACCACCACCCGGCTGCAGTTGGCCACCGCTGGCCGCTCGAGCAAGCTGCTGCGCGGCTCCAGCGCGGCCACGGCGCCGCGGCGCTCCGGCCAATCGATGCCCTCGATCTGCACGCGATCGCCCACACAGATCTGCTGACCGGTTTTACCGAGGCGGGTGCGGCGCACACAGAGCAGGTGCTCGATGCCATCGGGGCCGGGTTGATCGAGCTGCACGCGGCAGAAGTTGGCCTCCAGGGCCATCACCCGTGCGGCTTCAGCCAAGACGCTGAATCAACAAGCGCACGGCGCCGGCCTCGCCGGGATGCTGCTCCACCCGGTTGCCGGCTTCCCGCAGGCCGGAAGCCACCATCTGCTCCGGCTCACCCGCATCAAGATCCACCTGCAGCCAGGCGCCGGGCTCAAGCTTCTCGAGCGCCAGCTTGCTGCGGATGAAATTGAGCGGGCAGGGGGTGCCGCGCAGATCGAGCTGAACGGCTGGATCCGGCGCGGCTGTGGGATCGGGGGTAGCGGCGCTCACAGCCGGTTCAGCCAAACAGGCCGCCGAACAAGCCGCTCTTGTGGGGGTGTTTGTGCCCCTTGGCGGTGTGATGGCCGGCCAGCTGCTCGAGCAACTCCTTCTCCTCGCGATTGAGCTTGGTGGGCAGCTGCACCTTGATCGCAATCAGGTGATTGCCGCGGGCCACAGGGTTGCCCAGCTTGGGCACGCCCTTACCGGTGAGGGTGAGCACCGCGCCCGGCTGGGTGCCGGCGGGGATCTCCAGCTGCTCCTGGCCGTCCACGGTTTCCACCTCGATCGTGTCGCCGAGGATCGCCTGGAGGTAATTCACGGTCACCTCCGAGTGGATGTTGATGCCGTCGCGCCGCAGGTGCGGATGCGACTGCACCGTGAGGAACACATAGAGATCCCCCGGCGGGCCACCGCGCTGGCCGGCGTTGCCCTCGTTGGCCACCCGCAGGCGCGTACCGCTGTCCACACCAGCGGGGATGTTGATGCGCAGCTTCTTGCGCACCTGCTGCAGGCCCTGGCCGCCGCAGGCATTGCAGGGATCGGCGATCACCTGGCCCGTGCCCTCGCAGGTGGGGCAGGGGGCCACCTGGGTGAAGCTGCCGAAGGGGGTGCGGGTGGCGCGGCGCACCTGGCCAGCACCGCCGCAGGTGCCGCAGCTGGTGGGACCGCTGCCGCTCTTGGCACCGGAGCCGCTGCAGGTGCTGCAGGTTTCCAGGTGGCGGATCTGGATTTCTTTCTCTTTGCCGAACACCGCTTCGCTGAAGCTCACGGTGAGGTCGAAGCGCAGGTCGTCGCCCTGGCGTGGGCCGCGGCGGCGGGCACCAGCGCCACCAGGGCCGCCCATGCCACCGCCGCCGAAACCGCTGAAGAAGGTTTCGAACAGATCGGCGAAGCCCCCCATATCGCCCATGTCGGGCATGCCAGCGGCTCCACCGAGGCCGGCCTCACCGAACTGGTCGTAGCGGGCGCGGGTCTGGGGATCGCTCAGCACCTCATAGGCGCGGCCGATCTCCTTGAACTTGTCCTCGGCGCCGGGTTCCTTGTTGATATCGGGGTGGTACTGACGCGCCAGACGCCGATAAGCCCGCTTGAGGGTATCGGCGTCGGAATCGCGGGCGACCCCCAGCAGGTCGTAGTAGTCGGCCATCGATCAGGCCTCGTGCTCAGCGGGCGCGCTGTCAGCCGGGGCAGGCTCGGAGGCACCGGGGCCAGGGCCCATCGACACCTTCACCAGGGCATGGCGCAGCACCCGGCCGTTGAGGTGGTAGCCCCGCTGCAGCTCGGCGATCACCACGTCTTCGCTGTGCTCATCGCTGGGTTCCCGCAGCACCGCTTCATGCAGGTTGGGATCGAAGGGTTCACCCTCCACGCGCATCGGCGACACACCCAGCTGCTTGAACACATCCACCAGCTGCTTGTAGAGGCCCTGGTAGCTGCGGTGGATGGTCTGGGCCTCCTCGGCCTGGGGTTCCAGCTGCTGGCGGGCCCGCTCGAAGTTGTCCACCACCGGCAGGATCTCGCTGAGGGTGCTGCAGGCGATCTGCACGCGCAGATCGTCTTGATCGCGGCTCTGGCGCTTGCGGAAGTTGTCGAAGTCGGCGGCGATGCGCATGTATTGGCTGCGCACCGTTTCATGCTCGGCCTTCAGCGCTTCGAGCTCCGCCTCCAGCTCACGCACCCGCTGCTCAGGATCAGCGCTGGGAGCAGGAGCCTCAGCCGCTGCTTCAGGGGCAGGAGCCTGCTCTGCCGTCACCTCAGCAGGGGCTTCACCAGAGGTGTTGAGGGTGTCGGCGGATTCCTGGGGGAAGGGGGTCGCTTCGCCGCTCATGCTGACCGAACCGGAGATCTGATCTAGACATGTTGGTGTGAAGGGGCTCCCCCCCACAAGCGGCGGAAGCCCGCACCTCTTGTGCCGAGCCGCTGATGACCCTCACCCCCACGAGGCCGGTGCCGGCCGCGGCCAGCGCTGATCAGCAACGGCTGGAGGTGGAATTGCTGCTGGGCGAGGCCGTGCTGAGCCGCCAGGAGCTGCAGGCCGCCGGGGAGGAGCGCTGGCGATGGGCCCAGGCGTTCTCGCAGGAGCGCTGCCGCCCGCTGGGCTGCCTGCCAGTGGCCCACAGCAACGGCGAGTTGGTGCTGGCGATCCCCAGCCACTGGGGTGCAGAGCAACGCCAACAGCTCGAACAACTCGCCGCAGCCGCCTCAGTCCCGATCTGTCTGCGGCTGGCCTTGCCGGATGAGCTGGAGGCCGCGCTGCAAACCGCTGCTCCCGCCTCGAGCCCACCACCATCTCCAGAGCCCACACCGAAGCCAAGACCAACACCGCCCGCCCCTGCTGCAGCGGCCTCACTGGTGGACGACCTCCAGCTAGACGACACACTGGAGGCCGCGCCCACCGACGACTTCGACGATCTCGACGTGGAGGCCAGCCTGTCGGCCTCCAATGCCTCACCGGTGGTGAGCCTGGTGGACCGGATCCTGGTGCAGGCCCTGCAGCGCAGCGCCAGCGACATCCACCTGGAACCCCAGGACGATGGATTGGTGATCCGCCTGCGCCAGGACGGCGTGCTCGAACAGCTCGACAAGCTGCCAAAGAACCTCACCCC
>VGPP01000009.1 GCA_016882585.1 Cyanobacteria bacterium M_surface_7_m2_037 | reverse complement strand
CTGCGCCCTGTGGTGTGGCGCGAGAGCCGCCGCACCGGGATCAACCCGATGCTGCTGGCCGCGATCCTCTTCGATGAGATGCAACACGCCAAGCCGGGTGAAGACCTGCCCTTGGCAGCCCATTCAGGTCTGTTCAGCACCCATGGCCCCGCTCAGCTCGGGCTCAGCGAGATGGTCAAACAGGGGCTGCTGCGCGAAGACGCCACACCCGACGAGGTGGCCGAAGCCCGCGATCAATTGCTTAACCCTGAGCGCAACGTTGAACTGCTGGCGGGAAAAATGGCACGCCTGCTGGCGCTGCTCAACCAACCCGCAGCGGCAACGACCAACGTGAGCCACAACCGCACGCGTGCGAAAACCGTGGCCACCCTTGCCTACCTGCACAACGGCAAGCTCGACTATCCCGCTCGGATCCTCCGCTACATGCAGGATCCGGAGCTGCATGGGCTGATGTTCAGCGTGCGGCGCAAACCCAGCCCTGAGCTGATCTGATCGCCGAGCCAGCCTCCCCGGAGCTCGCAGCGATCAACAGAGGGCCCCGAGGGCGGCGAGCCGCACCTGCAGCGCGCTCCAATCGAAACTGCGGGGGTCAGCCCTGGCCGCGCCCAGATCCACATAGCGGTGCGTGGTGATGTGATCCATCGGGATGCGGTAACGGCGCATCCAGTTCGCCAGAACCACCGCCAAGGCGTCGTACTGGAGGCCGGTGTAGCCGCTGTGTCTCGGCCCGTCATCCTCCCCATCCAGCGGTGTTTCCAGGCTGAGGTGCAGGGCGAAGTTGTTCACCGAGCCATCCATGTTGGGGTTGGTCACATCCCAACGGCCCTTGAAGGCGGAATAGCCGGCGCCGAAGGCGCGCTTGGCTGGATCCAGGGTTTCCACCACCTGGCCGTCTTCACCGATCAACAGGTGGTAACTCACCTGGTCGTGATCATGGGGGTGATGGGTGGTGAAGGTGTTGATGGCGGAGCCGATGCCATACACGGTTTCATGCAGAACCACCAATGAGGGCGTGATGTCCACGCTGTTGCCGTAGGCATCACGCGGGGTGCGTTCGCCGTAGTTGCTGGGATCGATGCTCACCCGGCGCATCTGGCTCGGCAGATTCCGTTGCAACGTCGTCAGCCGTTGGCGTAAGGATTGATCAGGACGATCGCACTGTTTGCGCAGGGGGGTGACCCAGGCGGTCTGCTGGGGTGGTGCCGGTGCCTTAGCAGGCTGAACCCCAGCGGGCAACGGCACCGGCAGTGGTTCACGCCCCTGGTGCCAGGCCACAACCGCCAACGCCAACACAGCCGCGCCAGCAGCCACAGCGGTTGGCCGTATCAGGGGGCGGGATGGTTTGAGATCACTGAACGGCCGCACCATCAGTCCACCAGTGCGGGTTGCTGGAGAAGCCAGCGTTGCTGGGCGATCCGCTGCGCGTCTGTGGCGTCATCAACGCGTTTGAGCCGATAGCGCTCCACCTGCGGCGGCTCGGAGCAGAAGGCGAGGCTGCGCAGCTGGGAGCGTCTGGCGATCAGCAGGGTCTGGGGTTGATGGGCTCGCAGCGCCCGCTGCAGGTCTTCGGGGTTCTTCAGGCGCTGTCGATCGAGGGCCACCAGCTCATCGCCCACCATCACACCGGCCCGCTCGGCCGGGCCGCCCCGCACCACCCGCGCCGCCGTGAGGCCGCCGGACTCCTGCCGCGGAGTCAGTCCTGCCCATGGGGTGCTCGCCATCTCCGCCTCCAGGAACAAGCCCACACTCGATAGGTAGCCATCGAGATCGGGATCGTCGAGGTCCTGCAGCCAACAAGGAAGCGTTGCAGCGAGATCTGGAGCAGACGCTGCGAAGGCCTGCACCAGATCCGCTTCGCTGTAGCCCCGCCCCCAGCGCCCATGGCTGAGCCAGAGCTGCTGCAACACCTGCATCAGTGAGCCGCCGCAGCGACGCAGATGCAGATCGAGGCAGAGGGCCACCACCGCGCCCTTGAGGTAATAACTCACCTGGGCATCAGCCGAATAGGCATCGGCCTTGTAGAGCTTCACCCAGGCTTCGCGGCTGCTCTCGCGCAGGCTCTGCACGGCGCGTCCAGGGGTGAGGCGATAGCGGCTGAGGTCTTCACCGAGGTCGCTCAGCAGATCATCGGGCTCGCTGAGGCCAGCGGAGAGCGGCAGGAACTGATCGAGGTAACTGGTCACCCCCTCGGCAAACCACAGGCTCGGTACCACCGGCGGGCGGTGGTAGTCGATCGGGGTGAGCTCCGCCGGCCGCAGCCGACGCACATTCCATTGGTGCAGGTATTCGTGGGCCACCAGCTGCAGGAAGCGGCGGTAGCCGTTCGGCTTCTCCAGGTTGTCGCGCCCGTAGATGAGCACGGTGCTGTCGTCGTGCTCAAGGCCGCCGTAGCCCTCATCCACCAGATGGAGGATCACCAGATAGTGACCAGTGGCAGGGCGCTCAACGCCCATCAGGCGGCAGCAGGCTTCGCAAACGCGGCGCAGATCATCCAGAAGCGCCGGGTGTTTCTCCAGAAGCCAGCGTTCATCGCCCGGCTGCCCTGCCCAGCACACCAGTTGGTGCGGTACCCCCAGCACCGTGAACGGCAGTGGCTGATGGGGCCCTGCTTCCAGAGGGCTATCGATCAACTGATCGAGATCGCGGGCCTGCCAAACGCCGTTGGTGCGAGGGAGCGGCACAAAGGCCTGCCAGCCCTGCGGCAGGGAACAGCTGAGCTGATGGGGGCTCCAGCGCTCTCCCTCCAGCTCGAGCACCACGGCCGCCAACGCCAGAAAGCCGTGCTCGTGATCGAGGTGGCAGGTGCGCACGGTGAGCTCAGTCGCCAGCACCCGGTAGCGAATCGTGAGCAGGCCACCGCTGGGGTTGCAGGTCACGCCCCAGGCGGAGGGTTCCAGCCGCTGCGGCTCCAGCGCGAGCCCGTCTTGCTCCACCGCCAACCCCTCGAGCTGACGCACGTAGTCGCGGATCAGATACGACCCCGGCGTCCACCCAGGCAACGCAAGCCGCATCCGCGATAGCCGCGGCTGAACCTGGATCTGAACCGCCACCAAGTGCTGTTGGGGCTCGCTCAGATCGAGATGGACCTGAACCACGGGTTGCCTCAGGAGTTCAGGCTGTGGGCGAGTTCAACGGTGGCGCCCGGTAGCTCTTGGGCCACGGCACGCAGCGCCAAGCGGGCTGCATAGCGGCGTGTGATCGCGCCGATCAGTTGTTGCAGGGAGCGCGACCGTCCCAGCTGCTGCAGATCCCCCACCAGGGCCAGCTGGCCACCGGCGTCGCGACGCCAGCCCAGCCAGGTTCCTTCGGGAAGCTGAACGCGCAGGTTCACCGGCTCGCGTTGATCGGCGAAGCCTCGGAGGTCACCTCCCCGCAGCACCGTGAGCTCCAGATCCTCAAGCGCCTGAACCAAAACGTCTTCATCGCGAAGAACGGTTGGCAGGATGGAGAGATGGGACATGGCCCGACACCCGATCCTTCGAACCCTAGCGAGCTCCACAGGTCGATCCAGTGGCCGTTGCCACCAGATCAGCCGCCTGCTGCCCCGCGCCTGTTGCGCCTGGGGGTGATGGCCTCGGGATCAGGCAGCAACTTCGAAGCCTTGGTGGGCGCCTGCCGGAACGGCCCGCTGGCTGCAACGGTGTGCCAGCTGGTGGTGAATAACCCCGGCTGCGGTGCGGCCCAGCGCGCTGAACGGCTCGGTGTGCCCTGCACGATTCACGATCACCGCCTGTTCAACAGCCGTGAGGCACTGGATCAGGCGCTGATCGCCAGTTTCCAGGCCGCCAACGTTGACCTGGTGGTGATGGCGGGTTGGATGCGCATCGTGACCCAGGCCCTGATTGATGCCTACCCCCAGCGCCTGGTGAACATCCACCCATCCCTGCTGCCCAGTTTCCGGGGCGCCAGGGCGATCGAACAAGCCCTGGCCGCCGGCGTGCAACTCAGCGGCTGCACAGCCCATCTGGTGAGCCTGGAGGTCGACACCGGGCCGATCCTGGTGCAGGCCGCCGTTCCTGTTCTGGCCAGCGATACGGCTGACAGCCTGGCCGCGCGGATCCATGCCCAGGAGCACCGGATCCTGCCGCTGGCGGTGCAGTTGGCCGCCGAACGCCTCGAGCTGCTCTACGGATAGAAGGGCAACAGCGGCAGGCCCGTTTCAGCCGGCAAGCCCGCCATCAGGTTGAGGCACTGCACTCCCTGGCCGGCCTGGCCCTTCACCATGTTGTCGATCGCGCTCATCACGATCACCTGGCCGGTGCGGCCATCCACCTGCACCGAGAGCAGCGCTCGGTTCGTCTGACGCACCCACTTGGTGGAGGGATAGGTGCCCACCGGCAGCACCTGCACGCAGGGGGCATGGCGATAGGCCGCCTCCAGCAACGTGGTGAGGTCTTCAGCGGTAAGGCCTGGATCACGCAGGCGGCCATACACGGTGGCCAGCAGGCCGCGCACCATCGGAATCAGGTGCGGCGTGAACTGGAGGGCGATCGCGTGGCCTGAAGCACGGCTGCACAGCTGCTCGATCTCGCTGGTATGGCGATGGCCCACCACGCCATAGGGGGCCACCCCCTCGGAAGCTTCAGCCAGGAGCAGATGCTCCTTGGCGGCGCGTCCACCACCACTGGTGCCGGTTTTGGCATCGATCACGATGCCACTGGTTTCGATCAAGCCCTGCTTGAGCAGCGGTGTGAGCGCCAACAGGCTGGCTGTGGGGAAGCAGCCAGGCGCCGCCACCAACCGCGCCGCTGCGATCCGCTCCGCCTCCCACTCCACAAGGCCATACACCGCTTCTGAGCAGAGCTCTGCATCGCTGCGGGGGAAGGAATGCGCTTCGGAGGCATACACCTCCTTCCATTGATCGAGGGAGCTGTAGCGGTAGTCGGCGGAGAGATCCACCACCTTCACGCCGCGCTCCAACAGGGGCGGCACCAGGGTGGACGCCAGGCCGTTGGGCAGGCTCAACACCGCGAAATCAGCTGCGGCGGCAATCGCTTCCGGATCGGGCGACTGCACCACGGGATCGCCCGGCAGGGGCAGAAACGGCGTGAGCTCGCTCCAGCGCTTGCCGCTGCTGCGCTCGCCGCCCAGGAAGCTCACCGACAGTTCCGGATGGCCCTGAAGCAGGCGCAGGGTCTGCAGGCCGCCATAACCGGAGGCGCCGATCACCGCAACGCGCTTGCTGGCCATGCCGGGATGTCAGTAACGCCAGATCGTACCGGGCTCTATAAAAGTGTCTGCAACCCGGGCCCGGCGGGCCCTCCACCCCTGAACCAAAGCGCTTTCCAGTTCGACACCATCGCCGATGGCCTGGCGGCGATCCGCAATGGCGAAATGGTGGTGGTGGTCGATGACGAGAACCGAGAAAACGAAGGCGACCTCATCTGCGCTGCGCAGTTCGCCACACCGGAGCAAATCAACTTCATGGCCACCGAGGCCCGGGGCCTGATCTGCCTGGCCATGGAAGGCGAACGGCTCGATGCCCTCGATCTGCCGCTGATGGTGGATCGCAATACCGACAGCAACCAGACCGCCTTCACCGTGAGCGTGGATGCGGGGCCCGAGAACGGCGTGAGCACCGGCATCTCAGCGGAAGACCGGGCGCGCACCATTCAGGTGGCGATTCATCCCGGCACCCGCCCCGCCGATCTGCGCCGGCCCGGCCACATCTTCCCGCTGCGGGCCAAGCAGGGCGGTGTGCTGAAGCGGGCCGGCCACACTGAAGCCGCCGTGGATCTGGCGCGGCTCTCCGGTCTGTACCCCGCCGGCGTGATCTGTGAGATCCAGAACGCCGATGGCTCGATGGCGCGGCTGCCGCAGCTGGTGGAGTACGCCCGCCAGCACGGCCTGCGCCTGATCAACATCGCCGATCTGATCCGCTACCGGCTCGACACCGAGCGCTTCGTGCGCCGCCAGGCCGAGGCCGCGCTCCCCAGCGCCTTCGGCAGCTTCAGGGCCATCGGCTATCGCAACGAGCTCGATGGCAGTGAGCACGTGGCCATCGTGAAGGGCGAACCCGAACAGGCAGAAGGGCCTGTGCTGGTGCGGGTGCACAGCGAATGCCTCACCGGCGATGCCTTCGGCTCCCTCCGCTGCGACTGCCGCCCTCAGCTCGAAGCGGCGCTACGCATGATCGAAGCCGCCGGCGAGGGCGTGGTGGTGTACCTGCGCCAGGAGGGCCGGGGCATCGGCCTGATCAACAAGCTGCGTGCCTACTCCCTGCAGGACGGCGGCCTCGACACCGTGGAAGCCAATGAGCGCCTGGGCTTTCCGGCCGACCTGCGCAATTACGGCGTTGGTGCTCAGATCCTGAGCGATCTGGGGGTGCATCGCCTGCGCTTGATCACCAACAACCCCCGCAAGATCGCCGGCCTCGGGGGCTACGGGCTGCAGGTGGAGGACCGGGTGCCGCTGGTGATGGATCCCAGCCAGCACAACGCCGCCTACCTGCAGACCAAGCAGGCCAAGCTGGGTCACCTGATGGACGCACCAGCCGGCAACGGACCAGCGGCGGTGTTGGCCTGGACCACGGCTGCGGCTGAAGAGCTGAGCAGCGAAGCCAAGGCAGCCCAATTCCAGCAACTGCGCGACTGGTGCTCAGCCCATGATCTGGAGCTGGAGCACGAAGAGCACTCCCGCGTGCTGGCCCTGCTCAACCAGCCCGATCTGGCTGTGTTGGTGGCCAGTGGCGATGCCGAGCAGCTGGCTCAGATGCTGCACACCATGGCCGACTGGCCCCGCACCGGCAGCGTGAGCTTGCTGCTCGGTCCAGACACGCAGCGCACCGCCCACCCCAGCAACACGCTGGAGGCGGAACGGCGGCCGCTGGTGGAGCTGCAGGCGAGTCGCCCCCAGCTCCGGGTGGATGCCGGAACGCTGATGCGCTGGAGCTGAGCCAGGCGCATCAGCGTTGCCGGAACAGCGATCAGTCGCTGATGGTGACGCTGTTGATGCGGCTGCCGTTCTTGAGCGCCATCACCACATCCATGTTGCCGGTGTGGCCAAACACGGTGTGCACGCCATCGAGGTGGGGCTGGGCCTCATGACAGATGTAGAACTGCGAGCCACCGGTGTTGCGGCCGGCGTGGGCCATGGCCAGGGTGCCGGCTTGGTGCTTCTGGCTGTTGATCTCGCAGTCGATCTGGTAGCCGGGGCCGCCGGTGCCGGCCATGCCGCGGGCGCCTTCACGGCTGTTGGGGCAACCGCCCTGAGCCATGAAGCCCGGGATCACACGGTGAAAGGCCAGACCGTCATAGAAACCGTCTTTGGCCAGCTTCACGAAGTTGGCCACGGTGTTGGGCGCATCGGCTTCGAACAGCTCCAGTTCGATCGTGCCGGCGTCGGTCACCATCACGGCTTTGGTCACGGCGGGAGAAGAGCAAACAGAAGTCAGTATGGGCGCTCCGGTAGAAGGGTTGCAGGCGCACCCGAACCATGGCTTCTCCCACCGGTCTGAACCTCGCCCAGGCCCGCCTCGGCGTGCTCGGCGGCAGCGGGCTCTACGCCATGGAAGGGCTGGAGAACGTGCAGGAGCTCACGATCGAGACGCCCTTCGGCGCTCCCTCCGACAGCTTGCGGCTGGGAACCCTGGGGGGGATGGAGGTGGTGTTTCTGGCCCGCCATGGCCGCCATCACACCTTTCTGCCCACCGAGGTGCCCTATCGGGCCAACATCTGGGCGATGCGCTCGCTGGGCGTGCGCTGGATCCTCTCCCCTTCGGCGGTGGGTTCGCTGCAGGAGCAGGTGAAACCGCTCGACATGGTGGTGCCCGATCAATTCATCGACCGCACCATGCAGCGGCCGATCAGCTTCTTCGGTGAGGGGGCTGTGGCCCACGTGGCCCTGGCTGATCCCTTCTGCCCCAGCCTCAGCCGCCTGCTGGCCGATGTGGCCGACAGCCTGATGCCGGAGGGGCGCAGCCTGCACCGCGGTGGCACCTATCTGTGCATGGAAGGCCCCGCCTTCTCCACCCGCGCTGAATCCAACCTCTACCGCAGCTGGGGTTGCACGGTGATCGGGATGACGAACCACACCGAAGCCCGCCTGGCCCGGGAAGCGGAAATCGCCTACGCCACCCTCGCCATGGCCACCGACTACGACTGCTGGTACGCCGACCATGACAGCGTCACCGTGGAGATGGTGATCGGCAACCTGCGCGCCAATGCCGCCCTCGCTACCCAGATCGTGCGCACCACCGCGGAGCGCATCGCCGCACAACGGCCCGCCAGCGTGGCGCACAGCGCCCTGCGCGATGCCCTGATGACACCCGCCGATCAGGTTCCCGCCGCCACCCGGCGCAAACTCGATCTGTTCACCGAGCCCTACTGGGGTTCATTCCAGGGCTGAGCGCAGCTGGCCCCCGTGGCTGGCGAGCCGTTCACGGGCATCGGCTGCACTGATCTGGCAACGGGCCATCAGCAGCGCCAGCTTCACGGAGCCCTCGCTCTGCTGCAGCAGGGCACGGCCGGCGTCACGATCAACGCCAGCCAGATCCGCCAGGATCCGCAAGGCCCTGTCTTCCAGCTTGCTGTTGGTGACGGCCACATCCACCATCCGGTTGCCGTACACCTTCCCAAGGCGCACCATCACGCCGGTGCTGAGGATGTTGAGGGCCATCTTGGTGGCGGTTCCGGCCTTCAGGCGTGTGGACCCGGTGAGGACCTCAGGCCCGGTGATCAAACGAATGTCGATCTCGCAGGGCATCGCCACCTGCTCGGCGGGAACGCAGGCCATGGCGATGCTGAGGGCGCCAATGCTGCGGGCATGGCTCAAGCCGCCATGCACATAGGGCGTGGTGCCGCCCGCGGCGATGCCCACCAAGGCATCGGCGGCGTTGAAGCCGCGCGCGATGAGATCGTCGCGCCCCGCATCAAAGAGATCCTCCAAACCTTCTGAGCTGCGCAACAGCGCCGGGGCTCCCCCCGCCAGAACGCCCTGCACCAGCTCCGGCGCACTGCAGAACGTGGGCGGACACTCCGCCGCATCCAACACACCCAGCCGGCCGGAGGTGCCGGCTCCCAGATAAAACAGGCGGCCCCCGCCACGCAGCCGCTCGGCAATGGCATCGATGGCGGCAGCTAGAGCTGGCGCCGCTGCCGCCACGGCCTCCTGCGGGCGCCGGTCTTCGTCCACGAACACAGCCACCAGATCGGCGGTGCTCAGCGCATCGAGATCAGCACTGGAGGGGTTGGCCTGCTCGGTGAGCAGATGGCCCCGTTGCACATCAGCGAAAGGGCTGCTCACAGCAGGCCCTCAAGCCGCCGGCGGAAGTCCTCGAGTTCGGCGTTGCCGGTGCTGATCGGGTCGTCGGCTGCCGCCACCGCGGGCTCAGCGCTCGGGTCCTCCTGGTCGCGCCAGGAGGTCACATCCATGTTTTTCTCGGGTGGAGCAATGAGCAGGCGATCTTCGGCGCTCTGGGGCAGGAACCCGGCCGGCACAAAGCGCGCTTCATAACCGGCGCTGCTGCAGAACTCCTCCATCTCGCGGCGCTCGATCGCTTCCACCGTTGGTGCAGGAAAGTCCTGAGCTTCCAGCAGGCCGGCGTAGCGCTCGGCGTCGTCGCGGTCCTCAAACAACAGCACCACGGTGGTGCCATTCAGTTCGAGGGAGTGAATGCCCTCGTTGTCGCTGCCGGCATCGAACAGCAGGACGTGAACCGACATCGTGGAGCGAACGCTGGCCTCAGTGTCTCACTGATGGGCCGCCTCGGCTCAGCTCCGTTCACCATCGAGCTCAGAAGCCAGCTGTTGCAGCCGCGCGTAGAGCGCCTCCTCCGCCTCGGTGAGGGCGCTGGGCACCACCAATCGCACCTCCACCAGCTGATCGCCGCGCTGGTCGCCCTGCTGCAATCCACGGCCCCGCAGGCGCAGCAAGCGACCGCTGGAGGAGCCGGGCGGGATGCGTAATTGCACGGGTCCATCGAGGGTCGGCACCACCACGGAGCAGCCCAGCGCCCCTTCAGGCGGAGACAGATCCAGCTGGTACAGCACCCGCAGCCCATCGATCCGCAGGCCCTCGCCCGTTCGCACACGCAACTGCAAAAAGTGATCGCCACCGCCGGGGGCCACACCGGCCAGGCGCAAACGCCAACCATCACCCGCCATGGCCGGGGTCCACACCTCCACCGCCGTGCCATCGGGCAGCTCGATCTCCACGCGGGCGCCTTGCAGCGCTTGCTCCGGGGTGAGCTCCACCAGCGACTCACAATCACTGCTGGCCACCACGGGCGGCGGCGGCGGCGGCGCGGCTGTTACTTCACTGCGCTCTCGGCCACTGGGCTCACGGCTTTCAGCGGCTGCAGGCCGTTCGGCATCGCCGGAACGGCCTGCAGCCGAACGCCGCTGCGGAATGCCGAACAGCTCCTCGACGTAGTCGTGAAAATCCGGGAAGCCATGGGCAAACGGATCCAGCCCCGCAGCGGCGGCCTCTGCGGTATCGAGCCCCTGCTCCCACTGCTGGCGGCGCTGGGGATCGCTGAGAACGGCATAGGCCTCGTTGACGGCCTTGAACTGCTCTTCAGCGTGGGGATCGTTGCCGTTGAGATCCGGATGCCAACGCCGCGCCTGTTGGCGAAAGGCGCGCTTCAGCGCCTGGGAATCGGCGCCGGGGTCGAGCCCCAGCACAGCCCAATGATTCACCGTTGTGCGAGAGGGAGCTGTGCTCACCGAGCTCAATCCTCAGCCCAGGGATCACCCTCAAACGGGGCCGGCCGAGCGTTGCGGCGCGGCGCGGCCTCAGCCCTCAGTGGATCCGGCGTTCGATCGCGTTGCTCGAAATCGCGCTCGTCTTGGTAGGACTGATTGTCGTAGCGCTCCTCGCGGTCGCCGTCGGCATCGAACCGGTCGCGATCGTCGTTAAAGCCAACCTCTGGGTAGCGGTCGTCTCGATATCGGTTGTCTTGATAGCGGTTGTCTTGATAGCGCTCGTCCTGGAATCGCTCCGGGCTGTAGCGGTCTGGGTCGGCATAGCGATCCTGATCCGCGTAGCGCATCGGCGGAACATCCAGGCGTGGGGCCGGTGCGGGGCGGCTCCAGTCATCGGCGCCCCAGCCACTGCGTGCAGCACTCCAGGAGGGCTCGGCCCAGGGATCGCGGCCTCGGCCGCGGGAATCCCAGTCGTCCCAATCGTCATCGGCAAAGAGCTCGTCCTTGAGCGAACCCAGGGTGTTCTTCAGGCCCTGAAGCGGGCTGCTCTCCTGCTTGCGCTCGCTCGCCAGGCGCCGGTTGAGGCCATAGAGGGCCTCCTGCAACTGGCTCACCGCCAGGTCCAGATCGCCCAGATCACCGGAGGCGAGTTGATCCTGCACGTCGCGTACGGCGATCTCCACAGCGCGCTGTTGACGCTCCGCTCCGTAGGGACCGAGTTCCAGGGCCGCATCCCGCAGGCGGCGTTCAGCCTGCGCCACCAGGGTCTGGGCTCTGTTGCGGCGGTCGATCTCGGCCTTGCGCCGCCGATCTTCGCTGGCCTTCTGCTCGGCCTCCTCGATCAGGGTCTTGATCTCGTCTTCACTGAGGTTGGAGCCGCCCTGAATGCTCACGCTCTGCTGGCGGCCCGTGGTGCGATCGGTGGCCGACACCTGCAGCAAGCCGTTGGCATCGATATCGAACGACACCTGCACCTGGGGCACACCCCGCGGGGCCGGAGGAATGCCGGAGAGGCGGAAGCGGCCCAGGCTCTTGTTGCCTTCCGCCATCTGCCGTTCGCCCTGCAACACGTGGATCTCCACGGAGCTCTGATTGGCCTCGGAGGTGCTGAACACATCGCTCTTGCGCACCGGAATCGAGGTGTTGCGCGGAATCAGCACCTTCATCACGCCACCGATCGTCTCCAGACCCAGCGACAGCGGGGTGACGTCGTTGAGCATCAGATCGCGCAGCTCGCCGGTGAGGATGCCGGCCTGCACGGCTGCACCGATCGCTACCACCTCATCGGGATTCACCGATTGGCAGGGCTCGAGCGGGATCAGGGTGCGCACCATTTCCTGCACCATCGGCATGCGGGTGGAGCCACCCACCAGCACCACATCGTCGATGTCTTCGGCCGCCAGGCCGGAATCACGCAGGGCCCGCTGCACGGGCCGCAGCAAGCGATCCAGCAGATCGGGGCAGAGGCCCTCAAAGGTTCGCCGCTCGAGTGTGGTTTCGATGTGCAGTGGGCCCGCTTCGCCCGTGGCAATGAAGGGCAGGGAGATGGGTGTGCTCTGCACACCACTGAGCTCGATCTTGGCCTTCTCCGCCGCTTCGGTGAGGCGTTGCAGGGCCTGGCGGTCCCGGCGCAGATCGATGCCGTGATCCGTCTGAAACTGATCGGCCAGCCAATCCACGATCCGCCGGTCCCAGTCGTTGCCACCCAGCTGGGTGTCGCCGCTGGTGGCCTTCACATCGAACACACCCTGGGCGATGCGCAGCACCGATACGTCAAACGTGCCGCCGCCAAGGTCGAACACCAGCACGCGCTTCACGGTGCTGCGATCAAAGCCGTAGGCGAGGGCAGCCGCGGTGGGCTCATTCAGGATCCGCTCCACGCTGATCCCGGCCAAACGGCCGGCATCGCGGGTGGCCTGGCGCTGGGCATCGTTGAAGTAAGCCGGCACGGTGATCACCGCCGCTTCCACCGGTTCGCCGAGGTAGGTGCTGGCGTCGTCCACGAGCTTGCGCAGGATGCTGGCCACCAGCTCCTCCGGCGCATACTCCCGTTCCGTGGCGGGGCACACCACGCGCACGTTGCCCTGGTCGTTGGCGCGCACGGTGTAAGGAACCGAGAGGCTGCTGTCCTCCAGTTCCTCCCACTGGCGCCCCACGAAGCGCTTGAGGTTGGCGAAGGTATTGCGGGGGTTGAGCACCAGCTGGCGACGCGCCAGTTGTCCCACCAACAGTTCAGCGTCCTTGCTGAAACCCACCACAGAAGGGGTCGTGCGGCCGCCTTCGGCACTGGCAATCACCTGAGGGCGCCCACCCTCGAGCACCGCCACCACCGAGTTGGTGGTGCCCAGGTCGATGCCAACGATCCGTGCCAACTGACTGACTGCGCCCCAGGGATTGTTGCCTAAGACCTCACGCTAACGGCCCTGCGCCAGAGCTTTAGATTTGGGTCAGGTAAAGATCCCCATGGCAGCGGGTGCGCGCCCCGAACTCTTCTCGCAGCGGCGGCGTCCCCCCTGGGAACTGCTGATTGATCGGGGCTTCCAGAAGCTGGCGGTGGTGCTGGCCTCCGTGGTGGGGCTGGTATTGATCGGCATTTTGTTCACGGTGCTGGGGGGTGCCCGCGAGGCGATCAGCCGCTTCGGCCTGGAGTTCCTCACCACGTCGAACTGGGATCCGATCGGCGAGCACTACGGGGCCTTCACCGCCATCTATGGAACGGTGGTGAGTTCGCTGCTCGCCCTGGCCATTGCCGTACCGCTGGGGGTGGGTACCGCGATATTCCTCACCGAAAACTTCATCCCCCTGCCGGTTCGTCAGGTCTTGGGCTTGATGGTGGAGCTGCTAGCGGCCATTCCCTCGGTGGTCCTTGGGCTCTGGGGCATTTTTGTGATGGAGCCGTTCCTGCGGCCAGGGCTCGAGGGCCTGCACCAATGGCTCGGCTGGCTTCCCTTCTTCTCCACAACACCTCTGGGCCCGGGAATGGCTCCTGCCGTGCTGATCCTGGTGGTGATGATCCTGCCGATCATCACGGCCATCTCCCGCGACTCGCTCCAGCAGGTGCCGCTGGCCCTGCGGCAAGCCGCCTACGGCGTGGGAACCACCCGCTGGGGCGCCATCGTGCATGTGATCCTGCCGGCCGCCATCTCCGGCATCACCGGTGGGGTGATGCTCGCCCTTGGCCGCGCCATGGGCGAAACGATGGCGGTCACGATGCTGATCGGCAATTCCAACAACTTCAGCCTCAGCCTGCTGGCCCCGGCGAACACCATTTCCTCGATGTTGGCCAACCAGTTCGGTGAAGCCGATGGATTGCAGGTGTCGGCCCTGATGTACGCCGCCCTTGTGCTGATGCTGCTCACCCTGGTGGTGAACCTCCTCGCCCAGGTGATCGTGCGGCGCTTGAGCCTCAAATACTGAGCCCGATGACGTCCTTCCGCCGCGGCTCCCTCACCCTCCAGCCATCGCTGGCGCGCAACCGCTGGAACCTGCTGCTCACGCTCACCGCCGGCCTGTTCACGGCTCTGGCGGTGCTGCCCCTGATCGTGGTGATCGCCTACGTGCTGTTCAAGGGCGGTTCACTGATCACCCTGCAACTGCTCACCGAACTGCCTCCCCCTCCCGGGCTTGATGGCGGCGGCATCGGCAACGCGATCCTCGGCACCTTGATCGTGACCCTGGTGGCTGCGCTGATCGCCGTGCCCGTGGGCGTTGGGGCCGGCGTTTACCTGGCGGAATTCGCCTCAGCCGGCTGGTTCGCCCGATTCGTGCGCTTCGGCACCAACGTGCTGGCGGGGGTGCCTTCGATCATCTGCGGGGTGTTTGTGTACGGCCTGATCGTGAGCACCAGGCTGTTTTTCAACCAGAGCTACAGCGCCCTCGCCGGCGGCATCGCCCTGGCCGTGCTGATGCTGCCCACGGTGATCAAAACCACCGATGAAGCCCTCAAGCTCGTTCCCCAGGAGCTGCGCTGGGGTGCCATGGGGGTGGGGGCATCCCGCTTCGTGACCATCAGCCGGGTCACCTTGCCCGCGGCCTTCTCCTCCATCGCCACCGGCGTGGTGCTCGCGGTGGCGAGGGCGGCCGGTGAAACAGCCCCCTTGATCTTCACGGCTCTCTTTTCACCGTTCTGGCCTGAAGGGTTGTTCAACCCGATCGCTTCGATGTCGGTGTTGATCTACAACTTCGCGATCATGCCCTACGAAGCCCAGATCGCTCTGGCCTGGGCCTCCTCGTTTGTGTTGGTGGTGATGATCCTCTTGGCCAATCTGCTGGCCCGCTGGCTGGGCCGCTTCAGCAGCACCTGAACGCACCGGTTTCTTTTCTCCTCCCAGCCCTGATCTCCATGTCGCCCAGCTCCCCCAGCGCTTGCTTCACCCTCGAGAACGTGAGCATCAGCTACGGCACCAATGTGGCCGTTCGGGGTGTCTACATGCAGATCCCCCGGGGCAGGGTGACGGCCTTCATCGGGCCATCGGGATGCGGCAAGAGCACGGTGCTGCGCTCGCTCAATCGCATGAATGACTTGATCGAGGGCTGCTCGCTGAAGGGGCGGGTGCTGTTTGACAACCAAGACCTCTACAGCCGGGAAGTGGACCCGGTGGAGGTGCGGCGGCGCATTGGCATGGTGTTTCAGAAGCCGAACCCCTTTCCCAAGAGCATCTACGAAAACATCGCCTTCGGAGCACGGATCAATGGCTTCCGCGGCGATCTGGATGAACTGGTGGAGCGTTCCCTGCGCAAAGCAGCCCTCTGGGATGAAACCAAAGACAAGCTCAAGGTGAGCGGCTATTCGCTCTCCGGCGGCCAGCAGCAGCGCCTCTGCATCGCCAGGGCCATCGCGATCGAGCCCGAGGTGATCCTGATGGATGAACCATGCTCAGCCCTCGATCCGATCTCCACCCTGAAGATCGAAGAGATGATGCATGAGCTCAAAAAGAGCTACACGATTGTGATCGTGACCCACAACATGCAACAGGCGGTGCGGGTGAGCGACATGACGGGCTTCTTCAACGTGACAGCCAATCCCGACAGCGACGGCAAGGTGGGCTGCCTCGAAGAATTCGCTGAGACAGAAATGATCTTCAACTCACCCCAGCAGAAAGCCACACAGGATTACGTCACAGGGCGGTTCGGCTGAATCCGGCAGCGCCGCGGATCCCTGACTCCGCCGCCGCAGCACGTGGACATAAAAAAACCGCCCGATGGGCGGCTGGTCGTTGAATCCTGGAGATCAGGTTCGTGGACCTTGATAACGGAGAGGGAGGGATTCGAACCCTCGATAGAGTTGCCCCTATACAGCATTTCCAGTGCTGCGCCTTCGACCACTCGGCCACCTCTCCGCGGGAGGGGGGCTTTTGCTGCGTTGCATCACCAACCCTCGAAGAGCTGGATTTGAAACGCGGCTGCGCGGGGCAACAACGAGAATGTAGCAGTCACCACGTCCTTCGCTGCTTGCGGCATGCGCACCTATCCGATCACGGTCCATTGGCGGCAGGAAGACCGCACCATTGCGCTGGACGTGCCGGAAGGGGAGTACATCCTGCGCAGTTTTGAGCAGCAGGGTGAGCCGCTGCCCTTCAGCTGCCGCAATGGTTGCTGCACGGCCTGCGCCGTGCGGGTGCTCGATGGCTCGATCGATCAGCGCGAAGCGCTGGGGCTCTCGCGCGAGCTCCGCAGCCAGGGCTACGGCCTCTTGTGCGTGGCTCGCGCGATGGGCCCGCTGGAGGTGGAAACCCAGGACGAGGACGAGGTCTACGAGCTGCAGTTCGGACGCCACTTCGGCCGTGGCAAGGTGCGTGCCGGTCTGCCCCTCGACGAGGAATGAGCGCAACAGATCTGCAGCGGCTCACCGATCTGAGCGCCCAGCAGAGTGGCCTGGCGCCTGGGGAGCTCGAACGCCTCGCCGAGGTGGCCCGCCGTGCTGCCGAGGCCGGTGCCGGCCAACTGTTGGCCCATTTCGGCCAGCTGGAATCGATTCGTGAAAAAGGGCGTGCCGGCGATCTCGTGACCGAAGCCGATGTGGCTGCGGAACAGTCCGTGCTTGCGGTCCTGGAGCGCGACACTCCCGAGCTCGGCGTATTGGCCGAGGAGAGCGGCCGCCGTGCGGGCCGCGGCTCTGAGCTCGAATGGTGCGTGGATCCCCTCGATGGCACCACCAACTACGCCCATCGCTATCCCTTCTTCGGCACCTCGATCGGGCTCACCTGGAGGGGCCAACCTTTGCTGGGAGCCCTGGCCGTACCCGCTCTGCAGCAGCTCTACTGGGCCGCACCAGGGCTTGGTGCCTGGTGCAACAGCAGCCGGATTGCGGTGAGCGGCTGCACAAACCTGGCCAGCTCATTACTGGTCACGGGTTTCGCCTACGACCGGCATGAGCGGCTCGACAACAACTACGCCGAATTCGCCTGGTTCACCCACCGCACCCGGGGCGTACGGCGGGGCGGGGCCGCAGCGGTGGATCTGGCCTTCGTGGCCGACGGCCGCCTGGATGGCTACTGGGAGCGCGGGCTCTCCCCCTGGGACCTGGCCGCCGGTGTAGCCCTCGTGGAGCAGGCGGGGGGCGTGGTCTGCGCCTACGACGGTGGAGCGGCCCAGCTGGCGGAAGGCCGGCTGATCGCCTGTACCCCCGATCTGCGCCAGGCTCTGATCGATGGGTTGGCGGCCTGCCGGCCCCTGACGGGCGCCAGTTTCGGTGCGCCCGAGCTCGATCGGGCCGCTCCATAGGATCAGCGCCAGTTTGAGCGCTGTGATCCGATGGCCCTGCAACCCGCTGCCGGCGCCAGGGATCTCAACCCTCGGGAAGTGGACAGCAATCGCTGGCTGTGCGAGCAGCTGGCGGCGGTGTATCGGCGCTGGGGCTATGCCGAGGTGGCACCACCGCATGTGGAGCGACTGGAAACCCTGGAGGCTGGCGGCGGCATCCGTGATCGCGAACTGGTGCGCCTCGCCTCGGATGAGCCCCTTGGCCTGCGGCCGGAAATGACCGCCTCCATCGCCAGGGCCGCCTGCACGCGCCTGGCGAGCCGTCCGCGGCCGCTGCGCTTGTGGAGCACGGGGCCGGTGTTCCGGAGCAGCATCAACGATGTGGGCCAACCCCGCCTGGAGGAACGGCTGCAAAGCGGCGTGGAGCTGTTGGGGGCTGACGCCAGCCAGGCGCTTGTGGCTGATGCCGAGCTGTTGCGGCTGCTGCTGGCCTGCCTGCGGCAGCTTCAGATCACAGCGGAGCACCAGCCCACGCTTCTGATCGGCCACCACGCTGTGCTCAGCGCCTTGCTCGATCAGGTGCCGGCGGAGCAGCGGCTGGCCACCCGCCAGGCCCTGGTGAGCTTTGATCCCCTCGCGCTTGCCGAGCTGCAGCTGCCGGCCCACCAGCGCCAGGGCCTGCAGCAGTTGCTGCGCCTTCGGGGCGACACCAAGGCTGTTCTCTATCAGCTCGAGCAGCTGCTCGGCCCCTCGGATCTGCTGGAGCAGTTGGCGGGAACCCTGAACAGCGTGGCGGCCACGGCCGCTGCCCAAGGGGTGCGGCTGCAGTTGGATCCGAGCTTCCAACCGCATTTCGACCTCTACGACGGGCTGGTGCTGAAGCTGGTGTGCCAGGGCCCGGTCGCGCCCCTGGCTCTGGCGAGCGGTGGCCGCTATGACGCCCTGGTGGCCCGCTTCGGCGGTGTGGCCGGAGGCATGGGCTTCGGCTTCGACGTGGAGGCCATCCGCGATCTGCTGGGCACAGAGGCCACGGCGCCGCAGCGCCCGGCCGCCACGTTGGTGGCCTATGTCGAGGCCAGCCAATGGAGCGCGGCCCTGGATCAACTGGAAGCCCTGCATCACAAGGGCGAGCCAGCAGAACTGCTGCAAAGCCCCTGTGCAACGCGCGAAGCCGCCGAGGCGATCGCGGCAGAACGCGGGTGCGCCGCCTGCCTCTGGGTCGCTTCCTAGGATCCGCCCACCTGAACGGCAGTCCCGATGGCCCACACGATCGTCACCGACATCTGCGAAGGGGTGGCCGATTGCGTGGATGCCTGCCCGGTGGCCTGCATCAACCCGGGCAGTGGCGCCAACGCCAAGGGCACGGCCTTCTACTGGATCGATTTCGACACCTGCATCGATTGCGGCATCTGCCTGCAGGTGTGCCCGGTGGCAGGGGCGATCGTGCCTGAAGAGAAACCGGATCTGCAGCGGGTCGGCTGAGAACAGGTCTGCTCATGGCGAGTCAGTGGGACAACTTTCTGCGCAACCTGGGTGAGTGGCGCGGCAGCTTCGCCAGCCTCGACGTCAATGGCGCCGTGGTGGAGTCGACACCGTCGATCCTCACGCTGGAGCAGGGTGAGGAAGACCGCCTGGTGCACTTCCGCCTGAGGCGGTTCGCCGATGGCGACCTGAACGGCGAACCCAGCCGCGACATGAGCGAGGACTACCGCAACCTCGGGCGCCAGGTGGTGTTTTTCGAGAGCGGCACCTTCTGCAAGGGGCGCCTGCAGGTGGCACCGGGCACACCCTTCGGCGGCGAATTCGGCTTCATCCACGGCGACCGCCGCCATCGTCTGGTGCAGTTGCACAACGACGACGGCAGCTTCGCCAACCTGGTGCTGATCCGCGAATTCCGCTCCGGCAGCAACGCCCAGGAACTCCCGGCCCTCACGCCGGATCAACTGCACGGCAGCTGGAGCGGCACGGCATCCACCATCACGGCCGATTGGCCCGAACCCGACCAGGCAACGTGCCGCTTCGAGGTGAGTGCCAACGCGCCAGGCAGCCTGCAAATCCAAACAAGCCTGGGGGCCAGCAGCGAGAGCGTGGAGGCTGGCAACGCCGATCCCCTGCATCAGCTCACCTGGATGGCGGATGGTGGCTACCACCTCACACCGCGCCGCGTGGATCATCGCCATGCCTTTGCGGTGGAGGCCGGTTGGCTCACCGCCCCGGATCGGCTCGAACGCCTGATCCGCCGCTACGACGCCAGCGGCGCCTGGACCTCAGCCACCCAGATCATCGCCACGCGTGACTGACTCCAAAAGCCAGGATCGCCTTCAGCAACTGGGACGCTTTGGGCTGCGCGCCCTGCGCATCGCCGCCAGCACCGTATCGCTGATTGAATTGCTCCGCTCCGAGTGGAGTGGTGGTATCGCCGCCGGCGTTGCCTGGCTGGTGTTCGTTCAGGTGGAACGCCGCGTGTACCCCCCAGACAAGCCGCCAACGGCTGGGCCGTAATTGATCCCAAATGGGAGCTTGTGCGCCATCCACGACCCACAGGAGGGTTGCTGCGTCTGGAGCGAGGTTCCATGTCAGCACCCACCTTCACAGCTGCCCTCACCGTTGGTGAACTGGAGGCGAGCTATCCCCTCTACTGCAAGGCGCTGAGAATCCTCATCCGTGATGGCGTGACCCGCAGCAAGGCCAGCCGCACGGTGTGCTGGAGCCGCCTGGAAACACTGCATCATTCGCTGCCGCGCCAGTACCGCCATCCCGAGCAGCTGTTCTTCCTGTTGAGCCGCGAGCTCAAGAGCGCCAGCTGAGCCGCCTCATGCAGACAACGCCAACGCAGGGGTCGGTTTCCTGCCCATGGCGGCCCCTTGGCGGGCTGGCCTGCCACGGGTGAGTCTGGAGCCACGTTTCTTTTTCACGCTGTGGTGCTGCAGGCGGAACAGGGCCAGATCCAGATCCACACCGAGAACATCTTCCCGATCATCAAGAAGGCCGTGTACAGCGGCCATGAAGTGTTCCTGCGGGAGCTGGTGAGCAATGGCGTCGACGCCATCAGCAAGCGCCGCATGGCCGCCATGGCTGGCGACTGCAGCGAAGGCCCCGAGCCCAAGATCTCGATCCGAATCGACCGCGAAGCCAAAACCCTCACCATCTCCGACAACGGCATCGGCATGAGTGCCGATGAGGTGAAGCGCTACATCAACCAGGTGGCCTTCTCCAGCGCCGAAGACTTCCTCGAGAAGTACAAACAGGAGAACGACGCGATCATCGGCCACTTCGGCCTGGGCTTCTACTCCAGCTTCATGGTGGCCAAGCAGGTGGAGCTGGTCACACTGTCGGCCCGCGATGGCAGCGAAGCGGTGCGCTGGAGCTGCGATGGCTCCCCCAACTTCAGCCTGGAGGCAGCCGAACGCAGCGAGCCCGGCACCGATGTGATCCTCCATTTGATGGAGGAGGAAGAGGAGTACATCGAGCCGGCCCGGATCCGCACGCTGATCACCACCTATTGCGACTTCATGCCTGTGGAGGTGCAGCTCGAGGGTGAAACCGTGAACAAGCGGGAAGCCCCCTGGCGCAAGAGCGCTCGCGACCTCACCGACAACGACTACATCGAGCTCTACCGCTATCTCTATCCCTTCCAGGGCGATCCGCTGCTCTGGGTGCACCTCAATACCGACTATCCCTACAACCTGCAGGGCATCCTCTACTTCCCCAAATCCACCGGCCGCGCCGACTGGGAGAAGGGCGAGATCAAGCTCTACTGCAACAACGTGTTCGTGAGCGACTCGATCAAGGAGGTGGTGCCCCGCTACCTGCTGCCCCTGCGGGGCGTGATCGATTCGCCCGATATCCCCCTGAACGTGAGCCGTTCGGCCCTGCAGACCGACCGGCGTGTGCGTTCCATCGGCGGCTTCGTGGCCAAGAAGGTGGCGGATCGGCTCAAGCAGCTGCACCGCGATGAGCCCAAGCGCTACGCCGAGATCTGGGAATCCCTGGCCCCCTTCATCAAGATCGGTGCCATGGAGGACGACAAATTTGCCGAGCAGGTGGCTGAGCTGGTGTTGTTCGGCACCACTGCCGCTGCGGGTGAGGGTGAGAGCCCGGATCCCATCCCGGGCGAGAACAGCAAATGCTTCACCACCCTGGCCGGCTACCGCTCCCGCCTTGCTGCAGACAACGACAAGCGCATCCTGTATTGCACCGATGAAGCCGGCCAGGCCGGTGCCCTCTCCCTCTGGAAGAGCCAGGGGGCTGAGGTGCTGCTGGCCGATACCTTCATCGATACCCAGTTCATCCCCTGGCTGGAATACCGCCACGAGGAGCTGAAGTTCCAGCGCGTTGACAGCGAACTCGATGACTCCCTGCAGGAGAAGGAGAGCGAACTGAGCGATGCCGACGGCAAAGACAGCTCCGAGAAGGTGCGCGATCTGTTCAAGAACGCGCTCAACAACGACAAGGTGACGATCCAGGTGCAGGCTCTCAAGGGCGACAACAGCCCCGCCGCTCTGATCCTGTTGCCGGAGCAGATGCGCCGCATCAACGACATGGGTGCCCTGATGGAGCAGCGCCTGCCTGGCCTGCCCGATCACCACGTGCTGCTGGTGAACCGCAAGCACCGTCTGGTGGAGGGCCTGCTCAAGCTCTCCGCCGGCTCGGTGATCACCGGCGGCAGCGGAAGCTCCCCCAGCCAACAGTTGGCGGATGATCTCAGCCGCCATGTGTATGAGATGGCGCGTCTGGCGGTGGGCGGTCTGGAGCCGAACCAACTGGCCGGCTTCCAGCAGCGCAGCTGCGATCTGATGGGCAAGCTGATGGAGCGCGGCCTCTAGATCCGTTTCCCTCTCGTTGATCCCGCCACGGGCGCTGCGGCGCTGGGCCCTGCTGCTGGTTGCCCTGGTGGGCAGCCTCAGCCTGGGCCTGTGGGGGCTGGCGACTGAGCGAGTGGAGCCGGTGTCGGTGTTGATGCCGGCCCCCTTCGCCGATGCCACGGCGGAGCTGGTGAGCGCCTTCAACCGCAGCCATCCGCGCATTGCACTGAGCGTCACGCGGGGGCCGCTGGAAACGGAGGCCGTCTCCGATCTGGCGATCAGCAGCCTGTTGCTGGGGGAAAGCCCCTACGACCTGCTGCTGATGGATGTGTCGTGGACGCCGAAATACGCCGCAGCCGGTTGGCTTGAGCCCCTGGATGCATGGCTGGGGCCGAATGCTCTGGCTGACCTCGCTCCGGGTGCGGACTTAGGCAATGCCTTCGACGGGCAGCTCTGGCGGTTTCCGCTACTGGCGGACATGGGTCTGCTCTACTGGCGCACCGATCTGATGGAGGCACCGCCGCGTACACCGGCGGAGCTGGTGGCGATCAGCCAGCGGTTGCAACGGGAAGGCCGGGTGCCCTGGGGCTACGCGTGGCAGGGCAAGCAATACGAGGGCCTGAGCTGCGTGGTTCTGGAGCTGTTGCGCGGCTTCGGTGGCCACTGGCTCGTGAACAACGAACCGCAGCTCGATTCCCCAGCTGCCATCGCCGCCACAGGCTGGCTGCAGGATCTGGTGCGCCAGGGCATCACCCCTGCGGCGGTGGCCAACATGGGCGAACCGGAGGCGCTGCAGCTGTTTCAGGCCGGCGATGCAGCCTTCATGCGCAACTGGCCCTACGCCTGGGCTGAGCTCAACAAGCCGGGCTCTCCGCTGCGCGGCAAGGTGGCCTTCACAACGATGGTGAGCGAAGAGGGCAAGCCCCACGCCGCCACCCAGGGCAGCTGGGGCTTCTCGCTGCTCGCGGGCTCCACGCACAAGGCAGCCGCGGTAGAGGTGCTGCGCTTTCTCACCAGCGCAGACGCCCAGAAACAGCTCAATCTGCGCTGGGGCTACACACCCACGCGCCTGAGCGTGTTTGAGGATCCGGAACTGCTGGCCGCCAACCCGGCTCTGGGCGATC
>VGPP01000008.1 GCA_016882585.1 Cyanobacteria bacterium M_surface_7_m2_037 | reverse complement strand
GCTTCCCGGGCGCGCCAGGGGGAGGCGTAGAAACGGCGCGAGAGGGGGTAGGCCTGCAGCTCCGCCGCTTCGGGCGGGCAGCCGTTGGCTGGATGGGCCAGCACCAAACCACCGGTGGGGCGTAGCTGGCGCTGGGCCGCCGCCATCACCGCCGCATCGATCCGGCCGGTGAACAGCACGCCGCAGAAGCCTGGATTGGTACCGATGCCGCGGCGGGCCAGCTCAGCGGCCCGACCGCTGTTGAGCAGGCGCAGCAGCAGCCACTTGATCGGGCCAAGCCCCAGCCAGGCCTGCCACCACAGCGCCAGGGGAATACCGCGCCAGGGCCAGGGTTCCCGCAGGCTGCGGATCCAGATCGGCTGCAACGCAGGTGGCAACTGGCGCAACCGACCCCACACCAGCGGCGTGAGGTGCACGTGCTGGTGGCCATCCAGCCGCAGCGGCCGCGCGGGGAAGAGCTCTTGAAAACGCCGGATCTGAGCCTCCAGCTCCAGCGCCAGCTGAGCTTCGATCCGCCGCCGGGGCGCCCACCAGGGCGGCAGACAGCCCAGCAGCAGCAAGCGCCCGAAGCCCAGCGCCAATCGGCCCTGATCATCGAGAAGCTCGTGGATGCGTGCCGGATCCGCCGCGGGCAGCCCCTCGCTCAGGCAAAGGTGAAGAGCCAGCTCAAAGTTGGGCCGGTGGGCGCAGGCCTCGGCCGCCGCGGCTGCCGCCGGTGCAGCCACCAGCACGCTGGCGGAATCGAGGGCGCCTGCGTCGCAGAGCTCCAGGAGCGTGGCGTTCACAGCCGGATGCAGGCCGAGATCATCGGCGTGAAAACGAATCGGTCCCGCGGCGGCCTGGCGGGCGCGCCGGGCGCGGCTGTGCCGTGCCGCCAGCGACCAGAGCACGTAGTTGATCGCCGTGGGGGTGAACACCATCACGAGCGTGCCGCCAGCGCTGCGGGCCCAGCCGCCCAGCCAACCAGGCAGCAGCAGGCTCACCAGGATGTTGAGGCTCGTTTGGATCAGCAGCCAGCGCCGCGCAAAGGTGCGGCCGCCGGTGTGTTCCCGGAACGTAAATAGGGCATGGGCCAGATAGCCCCACACCGAAGCCAGCAGGAAGCCGAGCAGGTTGGCCAGGGGCAGCGGCACCCCCAGGCATTCACCGCTCAGCAGCACCAGCGCATGGATCGCCGCGGCCAGCACCCCCACGCCGCCGTAGCGCATCAGCTCCGCCAGCTTCGCCCGCACGCCCACCGCCATCCATGGCCAGGGCCGGCAGCCTATGGGAAGCTCGGCGCCTGAGCATCTGCCATGCCCGAAAGCCGAAGCCTGCCGCCCCGCAACCTCTGGATCACCAGTGGGGCGATCGCACTGGTGTTGTGGATCTGCGCCGCAGCGCGGCACGCCCTGCTGCAGAGCAACGCCTACGACCTGGGCCTGTTCGATCAGTGGATCTGGCTGGTGAGCCGCGGCCTGCCGCCGATCTCCTCGATGGAGGGGGTGCACATCCTGGCCGACCATGGCGCCTGGGCCCTCTACGGCGCAGCCCTGCCCTACCGGCTGCTGGGCAGCGTGCAGTGGCTGCTGGCCAGCCAGGCCGCCGCGCTCAGCTTCACAGCCCTGCCGCTCTGGTGGGTGGGCCGCCAGGCGGGCCTGAGCCCGAAGCTCTGCTGGCTGGCCTGCGGCCTGTGGTGGCTGCAGCCGGTGGTGTTCAACGCCAACCTGTTCGACTTTCACCCCGAGGTGTGGGTGATGCCGGCCCTGGCCGGCTGCTACTGGGCCAGCCGCGCCGAACGGCCGTGGCTGTGGTTTGCGCTGCTGCTGCTGCTGCTCGGCTGCCGCGATGGGCTGGTGCTGGTGGTGGCGGGGCTGGGCATCGAGCAGGCCCTGCGGCGCCGCTGGATCTGGGCCGGCGCTGCCCTTGGCCTGGCCCTGGGCTGGCTGGCGCTGCTCAACCGCTGGCTCTACCCGCTGCTCAAGGGGAGCGACGCCGGACCGAAGGCCGCCGGCGCCCTCTTCTCCTATCTGGGCGACAGCCTCGATCAGGTGCTGCTCAACATGGTGACCCGCCCCGATCTGCTGATCCAGCACGTGGACTGGGCCGGCGGGCTGGTGTATCTGCTGCTGATCAGCGTGGCGGTGGCGCCGTTCTGGCGGAAGGTGTCGCTGCCGGTGCTCGCCGGCGCCATCCCGCTGGTGCTGGTGAATGTGCTCTCGGAGGAGGCACCCCAACGCACCCTGGTGCACCACTACAGCCTGCCCGTGGCGGTGATCGCCGTGGTGGCGGCCATCGATGGCCTGGCCCTGCAGCCGCGCCAGGCGGTGCCCTGGCGACGCTTCGGCTGGAGCGTGGTGTGTTGGGCCGCCCTGGCCAAACCCTGGTTCTTCACCGGGCCCTACCTCGAGCGGGTGGATCAGCTGCCGGCGGTGCGCGAAGCGATCGCCGCCGTTCCAGCCGAGGCGCGGCTCAGCACCACCAGCTACCTGGTGCCCCAGCTGAGCCAGCGCCAGCAGGTGAGCTTTCCCCGCACCCGCCGCGATAAAACGCAGCTGGCGGAGCTGGACGCGCTGCTGCTCAACCCCCGCGATCCCGGCTGGGGTTCCTCACGCCAGCGCCAGCAACAGCTGCTGCGCGAAGCCAAGGCCGCCGGCTGGCGCTGCCGCCGCTGGACTGGCGGGCTTGAGCTGTGCCAGAAAAACGATGCCCCCGGAGGGCGCAGCTGACGCTGGCTCTCCGGGGGCTCTCGCCGGGTCCGCTCTGGCGCGGAACCGAATGATCTAGGAATCAGGCGCCGTAATCAGCCGGCGTTCTCCGCGATCAGCAGACCCTGCATGGAACAACTGTGACTCACGGGCACCTCCTCCTTGGGGGATAGATGTCAACCGGTGATGCATTCGGCGGCCAAGAGGCGCAAGCGCCGCTCAATCGCCACATCACTGCTGACGGAACTCGCCAACTGTAACGAGATCCCAGCGGTGCGCGAGCCTGCGGCCCTGGGTGTGCCACAACACGCCAGGACACCGCCGGGGCTGTTCAGGCTGAAGCCATGCCTGAGCTGCGTGCCGGCGATCGGATCGATCTCATACCCCGGGGCGAACCCTGGCGGATCCGGCAGGTGCTGCCGCATCGGATGCGGCTCTCCAGCTCCGCCCTGTTGAACAACCACACCCTGCAGCAGCGGCTGCTCAACGCCAGCCTGCATCTGGCCTGGGTGCAGGCGGTGCGCATCAACACGCTGGCCGGCAGCCTGGTGATTGTGCACAGCGGCCGCCGGTCGCTGCGGCGCAAGCAGCTGCAGGCTCTGCTGCGCCTGGCCGTGCAGCACGAGCACCATCAGCCGCTGGAGCTCACGCCCCGTGCATCCCGCTCGGCCCTCTGGAGGCTGAGCGGCACTTCGGGGGTGCTGGCGAGCGTGGCACTGCTGGAGTTGCCAGCCTGGCCTGGCCTGCTGCTGTTTCTGGCGTTCTGCTACTTACCCCTGGCCAGTCGTTGTCTGCAGAGCCTTGGCCAACGGCGATGCGCCGGCAGCTGGCTGGATCTGTTCTGGTTCACCAGCCTGCTGGCCCAGGGAAACCCCGTTGCGGTGCTGCTGGAGTGGACGCTTGAAACCTCCAACCAGGTGTTCAAGGCCTGGACGCCCTCACCCAGCTTTGCCGAGGCCTTTGATCAGCAACTGCAGCAGCGGCTCACCGATCTGAACTTCATGGTGCAGCAGGGCAATGGCAGCTGGCGGCGACAACCCTTGGCCACGCTCGCAGCCGGAGATCGCTTGCGGCTGGGCCCGGGCGATCCCCTGCCGGCCCACTCGCTGGTGATGGCGGGAGAGGCTCTGGTGAGCAGCCGCTGGCGCGATGGCGACCCCCGCCTGCTCAGCGCCAGGGCCTTCCAGCAGCTCCCCTTCGGCACCAGCCTGGTGGAGGGTGAGCTGGAGGTGCGGCTGGTGCGCAGCCCTGAGCGCGATCCAGAGCGCCGGGCCCTGCAACGCTTGCTCCATCAGGCCCATCAACAGGCCAGCGGCAACAGGCAGAACTCACTGCTGCAGCGAGCGGAGCAATGGCACCAGGCCTCCGTGCCCTACCTGCTGCTGACGGGTGCAGCCCTTCTGGCCGTGGGTCCCCACGGCAGTGCCGGGGCCCTGATGCAGTTCGATCCCGCGAGCGACTGGCAACTCACCGCCTCACTCACCTACGGCAATGCCCAGCGGGATCTGTTCTGGCAGGGGGTGCTGCTGCGGCGGCCGGAAGCCATCGACGCCCTGGCCCATTGCCGCAGGTTGCTGGTGAGCGAAGCCGTGGTGCTCAGCAGCAGCAGCTGGCGCCTCGGCGGCATCCATGCCCTGCCTTTTCTGATCAGCCCCGAAGAACTGATTCAGGCCGTGGCGGGCTTCCGCTGCCAGCAAAAACCTTATGGACTGCATGCCCTACGCAGCGTTCTGGAAGCGGAGGATCTGCTGCCGGCAGTGGTGGAGGCGATCCAACCGCTCGGCCATGAGGGGCAGCAAGGGCGAATCGGTGGCGTGCTCCATCAGCTGGGTGGTGCAGCCATGCTGCGGCAACTGGGCCTGCGCCCCCCGGCCGAACTGGTGACGGCCCCAGGTGAAACCCTGCTCTATCTGGTGCGAGAGGGCGAGGTGGTGGGCGCCGTGGGCTTCGAACTGCAGCTATCGCGCCCCCTGCTGCAGGGGCTCAGACAACTGCAACGGAACGGCTGGCAGCTCCATCTCTTGGCGGAGAGCCACAGCGAGCTGGTGGAGCGCCTGGCCACTCGGCTGCACAAACCTGCGGCCACACTCCACACCGCCGCCAATCACGTGGATCGCAGCCGATGGCTGAACCACTGGCGCGCTCAAGGAGAACCGATCGCGATGCTGGGCTGCAGCGCCATCGATGGGCTGAGCCTGGCGCAGGCCGACCTGTCCATCGAGCTGCTCAGCAGGGAGCACGGCCTGAGCAGTGAAAACGCCGATCTGGTGCTGCGGCCCGAAGCGATCGGCCGCCTGGTGGCCTGCCAGGCCATCGCCTGGGACGCCACGCAGCGCCATCGCCGCAACCTCGCCCTGGTGCTGGCACCACACATCAGCGTGGTGCTGCTCAATCTGCTGCTGCCAGTGAACCCAGTGCTCGCCGTTCTCGCGGTGGATCTACCGATGCTGCTCGCGGAACTCGGTCGCATCGGGGGCGGGCAGGATGCCGTTACCAAGCCAATCAAAAAGCCCCGCACTGGCGGGGCTTGAAGGCAAAAGAGCGGGCCTGAACTCAGCCCACGCTCCACACACCACCGGCGATGTTCACCAGGGGGGCCACGATGCTGGTGCCGGCGAGGAACCAGGCGAAGGCGGCACCGCCGCAACCGCCGAGCCAGAAGCCACTGGCGAACTCAGCCCAACCAGCCTTGGTGAACAGGTCGGCAGGGGGGTTGTCGATGGTGGCGTCAGCGGGCTGCACGTTGGGGCCGCGGCCAGCGGTGCCGTAGATCGAGAGGCACACGGTGAGGATCGACACCAGGCCCACAGCCGCCAGCAGACCGGCGGTGCTGGCGTATTCAGTGGCGCGCAGGGGGCCGGTGATGGCGAAGGGGCCGTAGAGGAAGAAGCCATGGGCCATGCCCACTTCCAAACCGCGGCGGTTGGGAGAGAGGGAAGGGCGATAGGCCGGCAGCGCGTTCAGGAAGGCGCGGCTGAAGTAGCTGCTGTTGACAGGAGTGGCCAGATTGCCGACGCAGGGGTCGGCGACGGGGGTCACGGTCATCGGTGGAAGGGAGGTGGTTGGCGGCGATGAAGCGGCGACGGCTCAGTCGCGGGCTTCGATCACGTTGAACAGCAGGGCCATGGCCACCGCAGGAGCCAGGATCCCGACAAGGGGCACGAACACCGAGGGCATCCAGGCGGCGACGAAGTCTCCGGTCATCAGCGTGGGCCAATACAGCTACCGTTCGGCACTGTAAGGAGCTCTTCCAAACCTGCTCTCGGGCGGCGGAAGGGGCGACATAAAAGTTCAGACCGATGACCCAGGCCCTCTCTGGTGCAGCCATCGCCGCCGTGATCGCGGCCTGCTGGCTGCTTGGGCGGCCGCGCCCGAAGATCCTGCGTTCCACCGATGCCTCCGCGGTGGCGGCCCTCAACCGCAGCCAAATGGAATTGGTGCTGCCGCGCCCCAGCGACGACGCCAGCAGCACCGAAGCCGCCAGCCAGGGCAGCAGCGCCGTTGCCCTGCCCACTGCCGCTGATCAGCGCGGCCGCCGGCAACTGCTGGCACAGCTGGAGCGCCAGTTCCAGCAGGGCGGCGAACCGCGCCGCCAGGCCCTGGCGGTGTGCAACGCCTGGCAGCACCGCGACACGCTGCCCCTGATCCGCCGCGGCCTGCGCGACAGCGATCAGCAGGTGGCCGCCCTGGCGGCAGCAGCGATGGCCCACTTCCGAGGGCGCAGTTCGGCCGCGCTGCAGCTCGGCCCTCAGCTCGCTGCAGCCAAGCCGCCCCGCAACGTTTCACGCACCCGATAAATCGGCCGCCCCTGGCTTTCGTGATAGGTGCGCATCTGCAGCTCCGCCAGCAGGCCGAAGCAGAACAGCTGCACACCGGCGATCAGCGCCAGCACGGCCACCAGCAGGAGCGGCCGGTTGCCGATCTCGGCGCCCATCAGCTTCTCCACCAGCAGATAGGCGCTGAGCAGCGAGCCGATGGCGATCCCCACCAGGCCGCCGAAGCCGAATACGTACATCGGCCGGGTGAGGAAGCGCTTCATGAACCACACCGTGAGCAGATCCATCAGCACGCGGAAGGTGCGATCGATGCCGTATTTGCTCTGCCCAAACTGGCGGGCGTTGTGATTCACCTTCACCTCGCTGATGCGCGCGCCCTCGATGTAGGCCAGCGCCGGCAGGAAGCGGTGGAGCTCGCCGTAGAGGTTCATGTCCTCCACCAGCTCACGGCGGTAGGCCTTGAGTGAGCAGCCGTAATCGTGCAGCTTCACGCCCGTCACCCGGGCGATCAGGCGGTTGGCGATCTTGCTGGGCAGCAGGCGGCTCACGGCGTTGTCCTGGCGCTGGTGGCGCCAGCCGCTCACCAGATCAAACCCCTGCTCGAGCTGCTCGAGCAGCATCGGGATATCGGCCGGATCGTTCTGCAGATCGCCATCGAGCGTGATGATCACCCGGCCGCGGCTCACATCAAACCCGGCCGACATCGCTGGCGTTTGGCCGTAGTTGCGGCGCAGCAGCACCGCCACCAGCTCCGGGGTCGCCGCCGCCAGCTGGCGCAACACCGCGGCAGTGCCATCGCTGGAGCCGTCGTCCACCAGCACCAGCTCAAAGCTGCGCCCCAGCGGCCGCAGCGCTTCGAGCAGCCGTGCCACCAAGAGCGGCAGGCTCTCCTCTTCATTGAAGAGGGGCACCACGATCGAGAGCTCAGGCTGGCTCGCCAACGCTGAACCGGGCTCGGTGGTGGGGTGCATCCGGCAGCTGAGGCTGGCTGGAACCTAGGCCAACAGCGCGGCTGCCAACAGCCCCAAGTAGGTGCCGAGCAGGTATCCCAGCAAACCAATCGCCACCGCAGGCAAGGCCAGCTCGGCGCGGCCGATGGCGGTAGCCAGGGCCAGTGCTGTGCTCGGCCCACCGATCGAGGCCTGCGACGCCACCAACGTTTCACCCAGGCCCCAGCCGCGCCAGCGGCGCAGCACCAGCAGCCCCAGCCCCTGCAACGCCACGATCAGCGCGGCATAGGCCAGCACCGGCAAGCCCTCCCCCAGCAGCGCTCCCACCGGGGAGCTGAGGCCCATCACCGTGAAGAAGGGCTGGATCAGCAGCAAACCGAGGCCGTAGCAACCGCGGCGGCTCGAGGCAGCGGGCAGCTGCGCCGCCAGCAACGTGAGGGTGGTGAGCACCAGGATTGAGGGCAGCGCCGGCCAAACGCGCTGCAGCGCTGCCGTGAGTGTGTTCGAGAGCAACAGCACCGCCAGGCCCCAGAGCAGGCCCTGCCACCAACCACCATCCGCGGCCAACCAACGCTCCGCAGGGGCGGCCGGGGCTGACGCCGGCGCGCCCGCGGATGGCCGCCCCTGACGCCGGGCCAGCGCCAAGCTCACGGCAAACCAGGCCGCAAACACCACGTAATCCGCCGTGGTGGCCACCGCCAGCAGCGCTTCCGGCGGCTGCAGCGCCCGCGCCACCGACACGAAATTAAGGCTCCCGCCCGTGAACGTGGCCGTAAACATCCCCGCCAACACGCTGCGGCCCGGCCCCAGCAGCGGCTGCAACAACCAACCGCCGATCAACGCAGCCAGCAGCGTGCACACCACGGCCATCAGGAACGGCACCAGCAGCCGGCGGGCATCCGGCCAGAGGCGGCGCAGGTCCACCGCCAGCAGCAGCAGCGCGATCGCCAGCGACGTAAGCGGGCCATTGATCCAGGCCGCCGCCTCAGCCTGAGGTTTCACCCCGCTGAGATTGCTCACCAGCAGCCCCAGCAGCAGCACGAGCATCGTGGTGCCCAGCTGCCGCCCCCAGGCGGTGCGCTCCGCCAGCCACCAGCCCACGGCCGTGATCAGCAGGATCAGGAGCAGGGAGAGCAGCATGGCCATCAGGGCAGGGTGCTGCCGTCGTGGCAGCGGATCACACGGCCGGCGCCGCGCAGTTCTAGGCGGTAGTGCACGCTCACGGGATCGAGCAGCTGCGGATCGAGGCCATCGAGGCCGATGCCGTTGCGGCCGTGTTCACGGCCGGAGCTGTGCAGGTAGCGGCCGCCTCCCACATACAGCCCCACGTGGGTGCAGCGCTGCGGCCGCCCAAAGAAGATCAGATCGCCGGGGCGCAGCAGGCTGTAGCAACCCGGCGCCACCGCCACGGGCTGGCAGAAGCGTTCCTGCTGATACGCGTCGCGCGGGAGCCAGATGCCGGCCTGGGCGAAGGCGGCCTGGATCAAACCGGAGCAATCGAAATCCGGCCCGAGGGTGCCGCCCCATAAATAGTGATTCGGCTGCTGGCGCGCCCGCTCCGCAAAGGCCAGCACCGCCGGCAACGCCGCTGTGATCTGGCCGGCCTCCAGCAGCCGCGGCTGCGGCGGCCGGCAGGCGCGGGCATGGCCCAGCACCTGCCGCGGATCAAGCCAACCGGGATAGCCGTCTTCCAGCAGGCGCACCCGCAGCCGCTGGCGCCCGGGCTGCAGCGGTTCCACCACGCTGAACCCCCGGCCGGCCGCTGCCTGGGTGGCCAGGCCAGGCCCCTGCCAATGGCTGGTGAGATCCGCCGGCGCCGTGAGCCGCCAGCTGCTGCCGGGCTGCAACAGCTCCAGGGCCACCGGTGTGCCTTCGGCCAACCTCCCTAATCTCGCCATTGCCCCCTTTGGCTGCGATGGCGTTCTACTGCCCGGATGGGGCGATGGCCCAACAGCTCGAGGCCAGCCTGGCGGCCCTTGAGGCCGATGGCCGCCCGGGGTTGCGCGAGCAGGTGTCGATCAGCTGGGTGCGCTACAGCAGCTCCTTGATCGATAGCGCCTCGCCCCGCAGCGATCTGGCCCAGTTCTGGTCTGATCAACCCACTGGAGCCAGCTGGCGAGGGGATCAGGCCCGCTATCCCGCCAGCGTGGTGAAGCTGCTCTACCTGGTGGCCGCCGAAGCCTGGCTGCAGCGCCAGCTGATCGACGACACGCCGGAGCTGCGCCGCGCCCTCGCCGACATGATCCGCGACTCCAGCAACGACGCCACCGGCCTGGTGCTGGATCTGCTCACCGGCACCACCAGCGGGCCGGAGCTGCCCGAGGAGGCCTTCCAGCGCTGGGGCCTGCAACGCCAACTGGTGAATCAATGGTGTGAGCAGCTCGGTTGGCCGGAATGGAAAGGCTGCAATGCCTGCCAGAAAACCTGGGGTGATGGGCCCTACGGCCGGGAGCGCCAGTTCTATGGGCCGGCTCTGGAGAACCGCAACCGCCTCAGCAGCGATTTCTGCGCGCGGTTGCTGCATGGGGTGATGGCCGGAGCCCTGGTGTCGCCTCCGGCCTGCCAGCGCATGCGCGATCTGCTGGCCCGCAGCCTCGATCCCGGCGAGCGCCGCGCTGATCCGGAGAACCAGGTGGATGGCTTCCTCGGCGAAGGGCTACCGGAGGGCGCGCGGCTGTGGAGCAAGGCCGGCTGGATGAGCCAAGCCCGCCACGATGCGGCCTACGTGGAAGCCGAAGTGATGGCGCCGACGCTGCTGGTGGTGTTCAGCGAAGGCAAAGCCCGTGCGAACGATGCGCAGCTGCTGCCCGAGCTCTGCCGCCAACTGCTGGCGGCCTGAGGGCCGCGGCGGGGGAACCAGGGCCGCAACGCAGCAAAAAGCCCCCTGCTCGAGGGGGCTTTTTGCTCAGGCTTCACACCTGGAACGGAGAGGGAGGGATTCGAACCCTCGACAGAAGTTGCCTCCTGTAACTCCTTAGCAGGGAGCCGCTTTCAACCACTCAGCCACCTCTCCAGCGGCCCGCTGAGCTTATCAGCCGCCAGGCCCCACGGCGGGCAGGCGCGGCAGCCGATGCTTGAAGCCGCAGAGGATTTCCCAGGGGATCGTGCCGCAGGGATCACTCCAGGCCAGCGGATCGATGCGCTCGCCGCCATCGCTACCGAGCAGCGTCACCACGCTGCCCTGATCCAGCTCCGGGGCATCGGTGGCATCGAGCACCAGCTGATCCATCGTGATCGCCCCCACCTGGGGAATCCGCCGACCCCGATGCAGCACCTGCAGGCGGTTGGAGAGCAGGCGCGGCACGCCATCGGCGTAGCCGATGCTCACCACCGCCAGGCGGCTGGGGCGCTGGGTGGTGAAGCGATGGCCATAGCTCACGCCCGTGCCCGCCGGCACCTCGCGGATCAGGCTCACCCGCGCCCGCACCTGCATCGCCGGCTGCAGCACCAGGCTGCCCCCCAGATGGGCCGCCGGCCGCTGGCCGTAGAGCGCCAGCCCCACGCGCACCATGTCGTAGTGGAGCTGGGCGGTGCGCAAGGTGCCGGCGGAATTGGCCAGATGGCGGCTGCCGCAGCTGAGGCCGGCCTGCTGCACCGCGGTGAGCACCTCCTCAAAGCGCTCCTGCTGCTGGCGGGTGAGCGGATCCAGGCCCAGGCCAGGAGCATCGGCATCCGCCAGGTGGGAATAGAGCCCCGCCAGCTGCACCGCCTCCAGGGCCGAAATGGCTTCCACGATGCGGCGCCCGTCTTGCCAGGGGGCTCCCAGGCGGGCCATGCCCGTATCCAGCTTCAGTTGCACCGCCATGGGCCGGCCGCTGCCCGCCGCCAGGTTCTGGCAGAGCAGGGCCTCGCGCATGCCGCTGAGGGTGGGCATCAACTGCCAGTGCAGGCAGGCGCGCAACTCCTCGGGCTGGGTGAGGTTGCCGAGCACCAGCACCGGCTGGCGCAAACCCGCCTGGCGCAGCTCCACACCCTCCTGCAGGGTGGCCACACCGAAACTGCTGGCGCCACCGGCGGCGGCGGCCCGGGCCACCGGCACCGCGCCATGGCCATAGCCATCCGCTTTCACCACCGCCATCAGGCTGCAGCCTGGCGCCAGCGAGCGCCGCAGGCTGCGGGCATTGGCCTGCACCGCCGCTTCGCACACCTCCACCCAGGCCCGCTGGCGCGGATGGGGCCAGGGCTGAGCGGAGGGGCTGATGGCCGGGGAGGCTTCTGTCATCCGGCGGGGCGTCGCGGAAAGCGTAAGCGGGGATGCATCGCATTCCAGATGAAGGCCCCTAGCATGGCGAGCAATTCCAGGGCTGCCAGGGGGCCTCTCCCATGGGCCACGTGCTGGTTCTCAACGCCTCCTACGAGCCGCTCAACATCACGAGCTGGCGGCGCGCCACCGTGATGGTGCTGAAAGGGAAGGCGGAAGGGCTCGAGCACGCGGCGGATCTGCAGCTGCGCCCCGGCCTGCATCGGCCCACGGTGATCCGGCTGCGCCAGTTCGTGCGCGTGCCCTTCCGGGCCCTGCCGCTCACCCGCCGCAACCTGTTCCAGCGCGACGGCCACCGTTGCCAGTACTGCGGCAGCGAAAGCGAACGCCTCTCCATCGATCATGTGATGCCCCGCAGCCGCGGCGGCAGCCACAGCTGGGACAACGTGACCACCGCCTGCCTGCGCTGCAACGTGCACAAGGGCAACCGCACCCCCCGCGAAGCGGGCATGGTGCTGCTGCAACCACCGCGGCGGCCGCTCAGCGGGCCCTTGTTTGAAGCGCAGCGCCAGATGGCCCGCGGCCAACACCGCGAATGGGCCAAATACGTGCAGGGCTGGGACGACAGCGGCCAGGAGCTCGCCGCCTGAGCGCAGCCGAGGATCAGCCCCCGGCCTGCTGCGCCAGCTCCTCCAGCTGCCGCCGCTGATCGGCCGACACACAAGCCCCGATCAGCTCCGCCAGCTGCCCCTGCAGCACCGGCTCCAGCGAGAAGTTGCGGCCGAGGCGGTGATCGGTGGTGCGGTTGTCTTTGTAGTTGTAGGTGCGGATTTTTTCGCTGCGGTCGCCCGTGCCCACCTGCGCCAGGCGGGCGGAGCGCTCCTCGGCGTTGGCCGCTGCCAGCTCGCGTTCGTAGAGCTTGGCCCGCAGGATCTCCAGGGCCCGCTCCCGGTTTTGCAGCTGTGAGCGCTCCTGGGTGCAGAACACGCGGATGCCGGTGGGCTTGTGCAGCAGATCCACCGCGGTTTCCACCTTGTTCACGTTCTGGCCGCCGGCACCACCAGAGCGGGCCGTGCTGATCTCCAGATCGCCGGGATCGATCTGCACCTCCACTGGATCGGCCTCCGGCATCACTGCCACCGTGGCGGTGGAGGTGTGCACCCGTCCCTGGGATTCGGTGGCCGGCACCCGCTGCACCCGGTGCACGCCGGCCTCGAATTTCAGCTGGCTGAACACACCATCGCCCTTGATCGCCAGGATCAGTTCCTTGTAGCCGCCAAGCTCGGCCTCAGACGCGCTCACCGGCTGCACCTTCCAGCCCACGGCCTGGGCATAGCGCTCGTACATGCGCGCCAGATCACCGGCCCAGAGCGCCGCTTCATCGCCGCCGGCACCCGCGCGGATCTCCAGCATCACGCTGCGCTCATCGCGTGGGTCGCGCGGCAACAGGGCCAGGGTGAGCTGCTCCTCCAGGGCAGCAATGCGAGTGGCGAGGTCGGCCAGTTCCTCCTGGGCCAGGGCCTCGAGGTCGAGATCGCCGCGGCTCTCGCGCAGCAACTCACGCGCCTGCTGCTCCTGGCCGCGCAGGGTCTGCAGTTCGTCGTAACCCATCACCAGCGGCTCGAGCCGGGCCCGCTCCCGGGCAATCGGCTCCAGCTGAGCGGGATTGGCGGCCACATCCGGGTCTGCCAGCTGCCGCTCGAGCGTGTCGAAGGTGGTGCGCGCCGCGTCGAGGCGCTCGCTCAGAAAGGAGGCATCCATGCTGGAAGGAGACGGGCCCGACAGGGAACCGGGCGCAGAACAGGATCAGGCGATCGGGGGATGAACAGCAAAAAGCCGGATGCCCTGAAGCACCCGGCTCATGCTCAACACCACAGCACAGGCGCTGCAGAGATCAGAAAAGCACCGCTCAGGCCTTGGCGTCGGCCTTGGCATCGGCAGCAGCTGCACCACCCATGCCGTACTTGCGCATGAAGCGATCCACACGACCCTCGGTGTCGAGGATCTTCTGGGTGCCGGTATAGAAGGGGTGGTTGCCGCTCCACACATCCACGTGGAGTTCGGGCGAGGTGGAGCCGGTGGTCATCACCACCTCTCCGTTGCAGATCACCTTGGCATCGGGATACCAGGTGGGATGAATTTCGGCCTTCGGCATGACGAATACGGAGCTGAGGAGCTGAAGCGGAATCAGCGCTTGGAGAACTGAGGAGCCTTACGGGCTTTCTTCAGGCCGTACTTACGACGCTCCTTGGCGCGGGGGTCGCGGCTGAGGTGGCCTTCGGTCTTGAGGGGCTTGCGGTTCTCGGGGGAGAGCTCGCACAGCGCACGGGCAGCGCCCTGCTTGATCGCATCGGCCTGGCCGGTGAGGCCACCGCCGCGCACGTTCACCAGGATGTCGTACTCGCTGGCCAGACCCAGGGTCTGCAGCGGAGCGGTGACGGCCGCCAGGTAAACGGGGTTGTAGTTGAGGTAGTTGTCACCGGGGCGACCGTTGATGGTCACGGTGCCGGTGCCGGGAACCACGCGCACGCGAGCGACAGCTGTCTTGCGGCGGCCGGTTCCCCAGTAGACGACGGAGTTGGTGCTCATTGGGCGGAAGCGGCGGGATCGAGGGCGAGGGCCTTGGGCTGCTGGGCGGCGTGGGGGTGCTCAGCACCCTTGTACACCTTCAGCTTGCGGAACAGCTGGCGACCGAGGGCGTTGTGGGGGAGCATGCCCTTCACGGCCTTCTCGATGATCCGCTCGGGGATGCGGGCCTGCAGAGCAGCGAAGGATTCGGTCTTCATGCCACCGGGACGACCCGAGTGACGGCGGTAGACCTTCTCGGTGAACTTGTTGCCACTCACCTTCACCTTCTCAGCATTGATCACCACGACAAAGTCGCCGGCATCAAGGTGAGGAGCGAAGTTGGGGTTGTTCTTGCCCCGAAGCACCGATGCCACTTCGCTGGCGAGACGGCCGAGGGTCTGGTTCTCAGCATCCACCAGATACCACTGGCGACTGGAGGGATCCTGAGGGGGAACGAGAGTCTTGTTCATCGCACCGGCGGGCCGGATCGGTAAGAGCTCCACTGCTCAAAGGGAGCAGAGGGGCGGGACAGGGCGTCTGGACGGAAGGTCTGGACTGGGACGGCAGGGCATCCGATCACTCGGACGTCTGAAGCTCGTGGAGCGACCCTACCTCGCCGCCTGTCACGCCCCCATCGCGGAGAGCCTGCTCAGGCGCGGGGCGGAGAGTCGGAACACTCCAGCAAATACCGCGGTTGGCAATCATACCAGGCAGCCTCAGGGAACACCGGCGTGGGATACCCCACCCGCAGCAGGCACAGCCCGTGGGGCGGCGCTGCTTCCTTCACCTCGTGGCGGGCACCGGTGCGCCAGCGCTGCTCGAAGGCCTCCAGGCTGAGGCGCTGCTCACCCACGGCCACCAGCTGGCCCATCACCAGGCGCACCATGCCGTACAGGAAGCCGGACGCCTGCAGCTCCACCTCGATCAGGTCGCCGCGGCGCTCCACCCGCACCTCCTGCAACGTGGTGCGCGAATGGGAGCGAGCGCTGCCGGCCCGCTCGAAGGCGGCGAAATCGTGCTCCCCGAGCATGCCCTCGAGGGCCAGGCGCATCCGCTGCTCATCCAGGCGCTGCTGGTAGCGGTGCCAGCTCCAGGGGGCGAGAAACAAGTTGGGCAGCCGCGCGTTGTAGAGGGTGTAGCGGTAGCGGCGGTAGCTGGCGCTGAAGCAGGCGTGCCAATCGGGCGGCACCTCCACGCCGGCGCGCACGCGAATGCTGGCGGGCAGGCGGCCATTCAAGGCAGCGGGCCAGCGCTGGGCGGGGATGGGGCCGGCCACATCGCAATGCACCACCTGGCCAGCGGCGTGCACGCCCGTATCGGTGCGCCCGGCGGCCTGGGTGCGAGCTGGGCCCCCTGGATCGAGGGCCGCGATCGCCGCCTCCAAGGTCTCCTGCACGCTGGGGTCGCGGGGCTGCTTCTGCCAGCCGCAGAAGGCTGAGCCGTCGTACTGCAGGCAGAGGGCAATACGGCGCAGGCCGCCAGCGGCAGAGGGATCAGCGGGCATCAGCATGCCGAAGCAGCAACGGCACAACGGCCGCCACAACAAAGCCGCGCAGGCCCTGGGGTCTGCGCGGCTGAAGGTTGCAAGCAATCAACGGGATCAACCCCGATCAGACCAGCTCGATGATCGCCATCTCGGCATTGTCGCCGCGGCGGGGCACGGTGCGGATGATGCGGGTGTAACCGCCGTTGCGGTCGCCGTAGCGCTCTTGGGCCTTGTCGAACAGGGCGTGCACCAGCTGCTTGTCGTAGATGTAGCCGATGGCACGGCGACGGGCAGCGAGGCTGCCGTCCTTGGCCAGGCTGATCATGCGCTCGGCTTCATCGCGCAGGGCCTTGGCACGGGCTTTGGTGGTGGTGAGGCGACCTTCGCGGATCAGCTGCGTGGTGAGGGCGCGCAGCATTGCTTTGCGTTGGTCGGCGGGGCGTCCCAGCTTGGGAACTCGGCACTGGTGGCGCATGACGGATGCGGTGGGGTGGCGTTAACAGGACAGGAGCGACGCGCGCTCGATCAGGCGCTGGTGCGGCTCTGGGGCAGGGAGATGCCGATGCGCTCGAGCGCTTCAATCACCTCATCGGCCGACTTGGAGCCGAAGTTCTTGATCTCCAGCAGATCTTCGTAGCTGAAGCCCATCAGGTCGGACACGGAGTTGACCTGGGCGCGCTTCAGGCAGTTGTAGGCGCGAACCGAGAGGTTCAGCTCCTCGAGGGGGATCTGCGCTTCAGCGGAGGGCTCCGGCTCAAGGCCGGGCTCATCCACCATGGTGAGGCTGGCCAGGGGCTGGAACAGCGCGATCAGCTGATTGGCCGCCTGAGCCATGGCGTCGTCAGGGGTGACGGAGCCGTCGGTCTCAATTTCGAGACGGAGGCGCTCACGGGCAGAGCCGCCCTCACCCACAGCGGTTTCATCCACGCTGTAGTTCACGCGGCGCACCGGCATGAACACAGCATCGATCTGCAGCAGATCGATGGCGCTGGTGTCTTCCGTGCGGCGATCCACAGGGCGATAGCCCACACCGCGCTCCACATGCACTTCCAGCTCGAGGCTGTAGCCATCGGCCACGGTGGCGATCGGACGATCGCCGTCGATCACGCTCACCTGCGAGGAGAACTGCAGGTCAGAAGCGGTCACGGTGCAGGGGCCGTTGGCCACCAGACGACCGATTTCGAGTTCGCGGGTGCGGCTGCTGACGGCGATGTCCTTGCAGTTGAGCAGGATGTCGAGAACGTCTTCGCGCACACCGGGAACGGTGGCGTATTCGTGGTTCACGCCGGCGATGCGCACGGCCGTGATGGCGCTGCCCTCGAGGGCTCCCATCAGCACGCGGCGCAGGGAGTTGCCGAGGGTGATGGCCTGACCCCGCTCAAGGGGGCCGATCACAAAGACGCCGGTCTGGGAACGGTCGTCGGCGATCTGGTGTTCAACCCGATCGATCTGGTACTGCAACACGGTCTGAAGCTCGAAAGAAGAGGAGGAGCCCCCTCTGGGGCGGGGCAAGGCGTCGGATCAGACCCGGCGACGCTTGGAGCGGCGGCAGCCGTTGTGGGGCAGAGGGGTGACGTCGCGAATCAGGGTGATCTCCAGACCTGCCACCTGCAGGGCACGGATGGCGGTTTCACGGCCAGAACCAGGACCGCGCACCAGCACCTCGATCTGGCGCATCCCCTGCTCAAGGGCGCGACGGGCGGCTGCTTCTGCGGCGGTCTGGGCGGCGAAGGGGGTGCCTTTACGGGCGCCCTTGAAACCGCTGGCTCCTGCGGAGCTCCAGGAGATCACTTCACCGGCGGTATCGGTGATCGAAACGATGGTGTTGTTGAAGGTGCTCTGAATGTGCGCCACACCGTTGGGCACATTGCGCTTCGTTTTCTTCGCGCCGGATTTCTTGGCGGGCTTGGCCATGGGTTAGAGCCCTGCTGCTGCAGGGAGGTGATCAGGGAACTGAGGGGGGCAACCTGGTGACGCGCGGTCCCTATGGGGACAGCTCGGCAGGTGCAAAAGCGATGGCCGTTGGCCAGAAGCAGGTCAGGCCTTACTTCTTCTTACCGGCAACGGTCTTACGGGCGCCGCGACGGGTGCGGGCATTGGTGCGGGTGCGCTGACCACGCACGGGCAGGCCGGCACGGTGACGACGACCGCGCACGCAGCCGATGTCCTGCAGGCGCTTCATGGCCATGCCTTCCTGGCGGCGCAGGTCGCCTTCCAGGGTGTAGCCCTCAGCGGCGCCGCGCAGCTTCTGCACGTCGGCGTCGTCGAGGTCTTTGACGCGGGTGTCAGGGTTGACACCGGTTTTGGCCAGGATTTTCTTGGCCGTGGTCAGGCCGATCCCGTACACGTAGGTGAGGGCGATTTCGATCCTCTTGTCGCGAGGAATATCAACGCCGGCAATCCGAGCCACAGAAACTAACGATGGGGTGAGCAGGGGAGGGGTTGGCCCGTAGGCCGATGGCAAGACTCAACCAGGGATCAACCCTGGCGCTGTTTGTGCTTGGGGTTGGCGCAGATCACCATCACCCGGCCGTGGCGACGAATCACACGGCACTTGTCGCACATTTTCTTGACCGAGGCACGCACCTTCATGGGAGCGGTCTCTCCAATTTTGCAAACGACGACCCTACCACAAGGGTCAACCCAGCACCGCGGCGATCCGCGCTCCGATCTCCTCCACGGTGCCGGCTGCTTCCACAGGAGCGATCAGGCCACGCTCGCGGTAGTAGGCGATCAGGGGCTCGGTCTGCTGGCGGTACACCTCCAGGCGGTGACGGATCACCTCCTCGTTGTCGTCGGCGCGGCCGCGGGAGAGGAGGCGCTGCACCAGCACCGCATCATCCAGTTCCATCAGCACCACCAGCTCGATCTGCTGGCCCAGCTCCTCGAGCAGCGCCGCCAGGGCATCGGCCTGGGCCACATTGCGGGGGAAGCCATCGAGCAACCAACCGCCGCTGTGGGCCTGCAACCGGCTGCGCACGATTGCCAATACCAGCGCATCGCTCACCAGCTCGCCGCGGGCCATCACCGCTTCGGCTTCCTTGCCCAGGTCACTGCCGGCGGCCACTTCGGCCCGCAGCAGATCGCCGGTGGAGAGGTGCAGCAGCCCCTGGCTCTCAGCGAGGCGCTGAGCCTGGGTGCCCTTGCCGGCGCCAGGGGGGCCGAGGAAGAGAAGGCGTTGCTTCATGACGACGACTGCGAACGACGGAAACAGGTAGGAGAGAAGAAGGGAAGGCTGAGGGCGCGGCCCAGGCTCACTGGCGCACCATGCCCTCGTAGCGCTGAGAGATCACGGCGGTTTGCAGCTGCTTGGCGGTTTGGATGGCCACACCCACCAGGATCAGCAGGCTGGTGGCACCGAGGCCCTGGAAGGTTTTCACCTGGGTGGCCGATTCCACGGCCGAAGGGATGATCGCCACAGCCCCGAGGAATAGGGCGCCGAGCAGGGTGAGGCGGTTCTGCACACCGCTGAGGTAGGTGGCAGTGGCGGAGCCGGGGCGCACGCCAGGGATCGCCACACCGGAGCGCTTGAGGTTGGTGGCCACATCCACCGGGTTGATGGTGAGGGTGGCGTAGAAGAAGGAGAAGCCGATGATCAGCGCAAAGAACAGCAGCGCATACACCCAGGGGGTGCCGCTGTTGGGGCTGAGGGCTGAGGCGATGTTGATCAGCCAGGGCTGCTTGGTGATGTTGGCGATGGTGAGCGGCAGGAACACCACGGCCGAAGCAAAGATGATCGGCATCACGCCGCCGGCGTTGAGCTTGAGCGGCAGGTAGCTCTGGCGGGCCGAGAGGCTGGCGCCACCCACCTGGCGCTTGGCGCTCACGATGGGGATACGGCGGTTGCCCTCCTCCACGCACACGATGCCCACGATCGTGACCAGGAACACCGCCACGAGCACCACGATGCCGCCCACGGTGCTGCGGTCGCCGCTCTGGGCCAGCTCGATCGTGGAGCCAAGCGCCCGAGGCAGGGTGGCCACGATGTTGAGGTAGATCACCAGCGAGGCGCCCTGGCCAATGCCGCGCTCGGTGATCACTTCACTGATCCACATCACCACCATCGAGCCCGTCACCAGGGCGACGGCCGTTTGCAGCACGAACACCAGATCCGACGTGCCGGCAAGCGCGTAGGGCCGCAGGATCAGGGCGAACACGATGCTCTGCAGGATGCCCCAGCCCAGCGCCACATAGCGGGTGTACTGGGCGATCTTGCGGCGACCGGCCTCACCTTCGTTCTTCTGCAGGTCTTCGAGCTGGGGGAGTGCCGAGGTGAGCAGCTGCAGGATGATCGAGGCGTTGATGAACGGCAGGATCCCCAGGCCGAATACGCCGAGGGTGGAGATACCACCGCCGGTGAAGATGTCGAGGAAGCCGATCAGCTGGCCGCCACGGGCGATGAAATCCTGGAAGGCAACCCGGTCGATGCCGGGCACCGGGATATAGATCCCCAGGCGCACCAGCAGCAGCAGGCCCAGGGTGATCAGCACGCGATTGCGCAGATCCTTGGCCTGAATCAGCTGGGTGAGGATTTCACCGGCACTGGGGTTGCGACCCCGGCTGACGAGCATGGCGGGCGGGCGGAGAAGGGAGAACAAAAAACCGCCTGGTGAAGCCGGAAGGCTCCGCCAGGCGGCACCGACGCTAATGGGTCGGGGTCAGAACCAAGCCGAAGCTCAGATCACTTCGCAGGTACCACCGGCGGCCTCGATCTTCTCGCGGGCGCTGGCGGTGAAGGCGGCGGCCTGAACGGTGAGCTTCACCTTCAGATCACCGGTGCCCAGCACTTTCAGGGGGTGCTTGGGGCTGGTGACGATGCCGTCCTTCACGAGGGTGTCGATGTTGACGGTGCTGCCGGCCTTGATCTCAGCCAGCTTGCCCACGTTGATCACCGTGAAGTTCTTGGGGTTGATCACGGTGAAGTGCTTGAGCTTCGGCACCCGGCGGTACAGAGGCATCTGACCACCTTCGAAGCCCGGACGGGTGGGACGACCCGAGCGGGACTTCTGACCGCGCATCCCGAAACCGCAGCTGGCACCCTGGCCGGCGGCGATGCCACGGCCCTTGCGGAGCTTGCGGCGACGGGCGCCCTTCTGGGGGGCGAGGGATTGGAGATTGAGCGACGTCATGGCAATCCTCAGGAGTAGATCTGCTCGAGGGAGATGCCACGCTCCTTGGCGGTCTCCTTGTGGGTGCGCAGGCCAGCCAGGGCATCCATGGCGGCGCGGGCGTTGTTGAGGGGGGTCTTCGAGCCGAGGCGCTTGGCCAGCACGTTCTTGATGCCGGCGAGCTCCAGCACCGTGCGGATCGAACCACCCGCGATCACACCGGTACCCGGAGCGGCGGGGCGGATCAGCACGCTGGCGGCGCCGTCGCGACCGTTGCCCTGGGTGGGGATCGAGGAGTGACGGGTGAGGGGCACCTTCACCAGGTGCTTCTTGCCATCGGCCACGCCCTTGCGGACGGCACCGATCACATCGCCGGCCTTGCCGACGCCCACGCCCACCTGGCCCTTCTCGTTGCCGACAACAACGATGGCCCGGAAGCTCATCTTCTTACCGCCCTTCACGGTCTTGGAGACGCGGCGGATCTGCACCACGCGCTCTTGCCATTCGGAGTCACGCTCCTGGCCCCGGCGGTTGTCGCGACCGCGGCCACCGCCGCGGCGGTCACCCCGGCCCTCGCCCCGGCCACCACGGCGCTCCTGCTGGCCTTCGGCCGCAGCAGGAACATCAGCCGCGCCCGGGATGTCGTTGGACTGGATCTGGTCGTTGGTTTCGGTCATGGTGAGAGCAGGGATCAGAACTGAAGGCCCGCTTCCCGGGCGGCGTCAGCCAGGGCCTTGACACGGCCGTGGTACAGGTTGCCGCCTCGATCGAAGACCACCTGTTGGATGCCCTTGGCGAGGGCACGCTTGGCGACCAGCTGGCCAACGGCGACGGAGGCGTCGCAGGTGGCGCCGGCGGAGACGCTGGTGCGCAGCTCTTTATCGACGGTGGAGGCAGAGCAGAGGGTGCTCTGCGCGTCGTCGTCGATGACCTGCGCGTAGATGTGATTGTTGGAGCGGAACACGGCCAGGCGCGGACGCGCGGCAGTGCCGGAGAGATTGCGACGCAGACGCCGGTGGCGTTTCTGCGTCTGCTGCTTGCGGGACAGTGTGGACATGGCAGTACAGGGTAACGACGCTCAGGCAGACCTCATTTCTTACCGGTCTTACCGGCCTTGCGCAGGATGCGTTCGCCCTCGTACTTGATGCCCTTGCCCTTGTAGGGCTCAGGCGGACGAATAGCGCGAACCTTGGCTGCTTCGTTGCCCACCAGTTCCTTGTCGGCACCGGAAACGAGCACGGTGGTGTTGCCATCCACGGCGAAGGTCACGCCGTCGGGAGGCACCATCTCCACCTGGTGGCTGTAGCCAGCGCTCACCACCAGCTTCTTGCCTTGAACGGCGGCGCGGTAGCCCACGCCCACGATCTCAAGCTTGCGGGTGTAGCCCTGGCTCACCCCTTCCACCATGTTGGCGACGAGGGTGCGGCAGAGACCGTGACGCTCGCGGGAGCGGCGGTTGTCGCTGGCGGGAGCCACCACGAGGGTGCTGCCGTCCTGGGCAATGGTCACACCGTCGGGGAGGGTGCGGCTCAGTTCACCTTTGGGGCCTTTGACTTTGACGTCGAGGCCGCTGAGGGTGACGGTGACGCCGCCCGGCACGGGAATCGGCGCTTTACCAATACGAGACATGGATCAACCTCCCTGATCAGTAGACGTAAGCGAGCACTTCGCCGCCGACGCCCTGCTTGCGGGCATCGCGGTCGCTCATCACACCTTTGGAGGTGGAGATGATGGCCACGCCGAGACCGCCCAGCACTTTGGGCAGCTGGCGGGTGTTCTTGTAGATGCGCAGACCGGGCTTGCTGACGCGCTGCACGGTGCGGATCAGCGGCTGACGATGCTTACCGCTGTACTTGAGTTCGAGCACGAGGTGCTTCTCAACGCCTTCACCCTCTTCAGAGATCTCGGCGATGAAACCCTCCTGCTGCAGCACCTTGGCGATGCTGCGTGCCATGCGCGAAGCAGGCACCTTGGTGGATTGGTGACGTTTCTCACTCGCATTACGAATGCGGGTGAGCATGTCGGAAATCGGGTCGTGATTAGCCATGGTCGGGTCCGAAGAGGGCTCAGTTACTGCGGAACGGCATTCCCATCTCGCGGAGGAGGGCCCGGCCCTCTTCGTCGTTACGGGCAGTGGTCACGATGGTGATGTCCATGCCCCGGATGGCATCGATCTTGTCGAAGGAGATCTCAGGGAAGATGATCTGCTCCTTCACCCCAAGGGTGTAGTTGCCCCGACCGTCAAAGCTCTTGTCGCTCACACCGCGGAAGTCGCGGATGCGGGGAAGAGCCAGGTGGATCAGACGCTCGAGGAACGCATACATGCGGTCGCCACGCAGGGTGACGGCCACACCGATCGGCATGCCCTGACGGATCTTGAAGCCGGCGATGGCTTTCTTGGCGCGGGTCACCATCACCTTCTGACCGGTGATCGTGGCCAGCTCCTCGATGGAGGCCTCGAGGGCCTTCGCATTCTGAGCGGCTTCGCCGAGGCCCCGGTTCACGGTGACTTTCACCACCTTGGGGACTTCGTGGACGTTCGAGAGATTGAGATCCTTCAGCAGCTTGGGCTGGATCTTCTCCCGATAGTTCTGTTTAAGGGACATGACGGGGGACAGGGGTTGCGCTTCTGGGCTTGGTCAGAAGGCGGACAAGGTTGATAGGAAGGAAGATCAGTCGATGATCTCGCCGGTTTTCTTGAGGCGGCGCTTCTTGGTGCCGTCTTTCTCAACCACGATTTCCACGCGGCTGGCCACCTTTTTGTCGGTGGAATACAGCATCACGTTGGAAGCATGCAGGGAAGCTTCCTCCGTCACGATGCGGCCGGTCTCGCCCTCCTGGGTGGGCTTGACATGGCGGGTGCGCAGGTTCACGCCCTGCACCACCACGCGGTTCTCGTAGGGAAGGGTGCGCAGGACCTCACCGGTCTTGCCCTTGTCCTTACCGCTGATCACCTGCACGGTGTCGCCCTTCTTGATGCGCATCTTGGTGCGCAGCTGGGGCTTGGCTTTAGGGGTGGCAGTCGCCATCTCAGATCACCTCCGGAGCGAGGGACACGATCTTGGTGAAGTTGCGGTCGCGCAGTTCGCGCGCCACAGGACCGAAGACGCGAGTGCCCTTGGGGTTGTTGTCGTTGCCGAGGATCACGGCAGCGTTGTCGTCGAAACGGATCGAGTTGCCGTTGACGCGACGCAGGGTGGCCTTGGTGCGCACCACCACGGCCTTCACCACATCCGACTTCTTGACGCCCATGTTGGGCATGGCGTCCTTCACGGCGGCCACGATCACATCGCCCACGTGGGCGTAGCGACGGTTGGTGCCCAGCACACGGATGCACTGGATGCGCTTAGCGCCGCTGTTATCAGCGACGTTGAGGAATGTTTCCTGTTGAATCATCGGGAGGTCTCCTCAGCTGGCGCTGCTGGTGTTCAGCACCTCGGCCACGGCCCAGCGCTTGGTGCGGCTGAGGGGACGGGTTTCGGTGATACGGACGCGGTCACCCACCTTGCAGGTGTTCTCCTCGTCGTGCGCCTTGTAGCGCTTGGTGCGGCTCACCGTCTTTTGATAGATGGGGTGAGGGAAGCGGTTTTCCACCGCCACCACCACGGTCTTGTCCATCTTGTCGCTGACGACGGTGCCGACCCTTTCCTTGGTTGCCATAACGGTTACGTAGGGGATCAGGAAGCGGCGGAGCGCTGGCGCTCCGTTTGCACCGTCAGCAGCTGGGCCAGCTTGATGCGGGCGGCCTTGAAGCGGTGCGGTTGCTCGAGACGGCGAGTGGCCTGCTCAAAGCGAAGGGTGAACAGCTCGCGACGGGTGTCGTCGATCTGGGTGGTGATGTCGCCGTCGGAAAGCTTGCGCACCTCGGCGATGTCGGGACGGGCCATGGTCAGGACTCCACGGTGGTGGCCGCAGCAGCAGCCTGGGCAGCTTCCTGATCCGCCAGGGACAGGAACTTGGTCTTCACGGGCAGCTTGTACTGCGCCAGGCGCATGGCTTCCTTGGCGATCTCGGGGGTGATGTCGGCACCGCCCATCTCGAACAGGATGCGACCGGGCTTGATCACGGCCACCCAGAACTCGGGGTTGCCCTTACCGGAACCCATACGGGTTTCAGCGGGGCGCATGGTCACCGGCTTGTCGGGGAAGATCCGGATCCAGATCTTTCCGCCCCGCTTCACGTAGCGGGTCATGGCACGGCGGCTGGCCTCAATCTGGCGGGAGGTGATCCACCCACACTCTTGGGCCTGCAGAGCGAACTCACCGAAGGCGATGGTGTTGCCACGGGTGGCGACACCGCGCATGCGGCCGCGCTGCTGCTTACGGAATTTGACGCGTCTTGGACTCAGCATGGTTCAGGCCTCCTGATCACTCTTCGTTCGAACGGTCT
>VGPP01000007.1 GCA_016882585.1 Cyanobacteria bacterium M_surface_7_m2_037 | reverse complement strand
GCCGAATGGATGATGCGCCTCAGAGGGGGCACATCACCCTTGCTGCTGCAGCGAATCAGCAACTTCGTGATGCCGATCTGCCGAACCCTCGGTGCACTCACGATGGTGGCGCTGATCTACCAGCTGTTGCTGCTGCTGGGGCTGCCCGCTGAAACGGTGCTGGCCTTTTCTGCTGTGCCCGGTCTGGCCATTGGCTTGGGTGCCTCGAAGCTCCTGGGCAATCTGTTTGCTGGCCTGTCGATCCAAACCGACAGGCCATTGCGGGTGGGCGAGTTCTGCCGCGTGGGAGACAACCTTGGCTTTGTTACCAAGATCGGCCTGCGATCCCTCGAGCTGCAGACCCTCGATAGCCGGATCACGATTCCCAACGCCATCGCTGATGACGCCACGATCGTGAATTTCTCGCAGCGATCGCAGCGATCTGATCTGCCCCCCAGGCAGGGCATCGAGATGCGCTACGCCATCAACCAACCGTTCAGCCCTGATCAGGTGGAAGACCTGTTGCACTACGCCCGCCAGGAGGTGAAGCAGCGGCCGGAACTTCTGCACAGTTTTGTGAGTGTGGAACGCCAGAGCGAGGAGGGGCTGGATCTGGTGTGCTTCGCCACCGTGGAACTGCACGGCTGGCAGGCCTACCTGGAGCTGCGGGAATCCGTGCTGTTGCGCATGCAGCAGATCGAGGATCAGGTGGCGAAATCCCGGGTGGTGGTTGGCGTGTCGTACGACACAACTGCCGAACAACTCCGCCAGATTCCGCTGTGGATCCGAGAGGTTGTGGAAGCAGACCCTGCCTTCAGGCTGCGCTCCTGCCGACTGATGGCCATTTCAGACTTCAGTTACGACTACGTGTTTGATTTCCGCAGCAGCCACCCCAACTACACCGCCTTCAAAGATGGGATCAACCGGATGAACCAAGACCTGCTGGCCAGCTTTGCCCGTCATCAGGTGGACATTCCCTTCCCCACCCAAATCGAGATCCAGAAGGATTAAGCGCTCAGAAGCGGCCCTCCAACCCCTCCCATTCCAACCCAGCCCATCCCACGCCACCCATCCAACGCCACACGGTGTTGGACAACACGGCACGGATGGACCAACGGATGTTGGAGTGATGCCGTTGCCTGCAGGGAGCCGCAGCGGTGATTCCAGCCGGATTTCTGATCCTGGTCAGAGCGCTGCCCTTGATCGCGCTCTGCGCGGTGCTGGCTGCGGCGGCAGCCCTGAGCCTCGAACTGCTTTGGTCCAGCTGGAGCGCGTAAATCAGCCCGAGCGGACCACGCAGCTCCCATCTTTATTAAGAGATGGGAAGGCCGCCTCGAGGGCGAGGCAAACAGGCGACAAACCCGCATCACCTGTCTTAAGATTTTCTCAAGGTCTGACAGGCTGCGTTGAACGAGAACAACCCCGTGCTCCACGCCATGCGCCAGGAGCTTCACGAGCTGCGGGGTCGCTACCACCGCCAGCCCAGTGATTTCAACCGCTACCAGCTGGTGCGCCACGAGCAGCGCCTGGCCCAGTGGGTACCCTCTGAGCTGCTCAGCGCCTGATTGGCCATGCGGGCTCTGCCCATCCATCTCGACGCCGGCTCAGATTTGCGGGCCAGCCTCGAGAAGCTCGCTGCGCTCGAAGGGGCATCGGGCTTCGTTCTGAGCGTGGTGGGAAACCTCAGCCAAGCCGCGTTTGCCTGTCCTGGCCAGGACGAGCCCACCGTGTTGCGCGGTGAGCTGGAAATCATCACCCTGCAAGGCACGCTCTCACCCCAAGGGGTGCATCTGCACCTGAGCTTTTCCGACCCGGGCTGCCAGGTGTGGGGCGGACATCTCGAGCACGGCAGCCAGGTGCTCAAGGGTGCTGATCTGCTGGTGGCATTCCTGGAGCAGGGCAGCGCCCAGCCGCAAGCGGCTGCAGCGGATGGCCCCGTGCGCGTTCAGGTGGCTCTCGCCGAGGGATGCGCCTGGTCGCGCCGCGTTGAACGGCTGCTCCAGGGGCTGTCGATTCCCTATGCACTGATCGCGCCAGGGCCTGGCACCCTGCCGCAGATTCAGATCGACGGCCACTGGATCGGTGGCTACGCCGAGCTGGCCGCCCTCCACACCCAAGGATCCCTGCAGGCGCTGCGCCATGGCTGAGTGTCAGCTCACAACCCTGGCGGGCTGTGAGCTTGTGATCGGCCGCTATCCCCGCTTTCGCTACAACGCCCGTGGCGGGTGTGCTGTGGGGCAGGCCAAGAGCAACGGTTCCGGGCCCATCGCCCTGCACTTTGCGGCTGAAACCACCACCATTCCGGCCTTGAGCGGGCACACCACCCGTTTTCTCGGCCTGCCGCTGCCACCAGGACTCAGCGTGGCCATTCAGCCCATCCGCTTGAGCGGAACCTGGGAGCCAGCCACCGGCGAACTCGCGTTGGAGTTCTGTTCCCAGTTCCGCTTTCAGGCTGGGTTCGGCCCGAGCTTTCGCTACTGCGCACCGGATCTGCTAGTGAACACACGGCTCAGCACCGAAACGATCCAAAGCCGGCGCCACCGCCGCCAAGGCATCCGTCTGCAGGGCACGAACCCGGGGGTGTTGGTGGGAGCCGCTGTGATCGAACCCACAGGCGAGGCCTGGTTCGACAGGTTTCTGGGTCTGCCGGATGAAGCGCTGGCGGTTCTGGAATGCCAGCTGAGTCTGGCGGGAGGGCCTGATGCCTGAAAGCCTTGGACAACGGCTCGACCGGAGCCTGGCGCAGCTTGGAACCAACCTGATCGTCCCGCCGCTGCTGCTGCTGATCCCCTGGGGCCAGGAATTGATCGATCAGCTGCTGTTTGGTGGCCGCTGGAACCTGCCGATGACGCCGCGGGGCCCGATCTGGGGTGTGCTCACCGCGCCCTTCAGCCACAGCGGATTTGGCCATCTGCTGGCCAACAGCCTGATGTTCCTTCCGCTCTCCTGGTTGGTGCTCGCCAAAAGCCGGCGCGATTACGTCGCGGTTTGGCTCGGGGTGTACGCCACCGCCATTCCTGTTTGGCTGTTCTGGCCGACGGCCAGCCATGGCCTTTCAGGCGTTGTGTACGGGTTGCTGGGCTATTTGCTGTTGATCGGATGGTTGGAAAAGCGGCCCCTGTCGCTGCTGCTGTCGGTGCTGTGCCTGGTGAGTTATGGCGGCGTGTTGCCCAGCCTGGTTCCGCTGTTCTCACCAGCGGGCGTGAGCTGGATCGGCCACGCCAGTGGCTTCGCAGGGGGACTGCTGGCGGCCTGGGCTGTCCAGCGCGGCCGTGATCCTGCAGGCAGCAGGCGGTAAAACGGTCTGCAGGCACCCCTCTCAGGCATGCCCCGCTTCCGCCGTGCACTGGCACCACTGCTGCTCGCAGCGCTCGGCGCTCCGCTTCACTTGCGCGCCCAGCCCTGGGCTCCCGGCCAGGGGCCTCCACCAGGACTGAGCCTCCCCACCAAGGCAGAAGCGCAGCAACTCGAGCAGCTACGGCTCAACGGTGAGGCACAAGGGCTGAGGGAGCGGTACCTGCGCGAGGCCCATACGCTCTTGCACCGTTTCTGGAGCAGCACACAACAACCCAAGTTGCTGTTGCCCGGCGATCGCGCCGAGGGCTGCGGTGTGCAACGCATCGCGCACCCGATGGCTTACTACTGCCCGCCCAGCCAGGAGCTGGCCATGGCGCTCAACCTGCGCAAAAGCGTGCGCAGTGCCCGAGGCAAAACCGATCGCGAGTTGCTGTTACTGGATCTCGCTGTGTTGGCCCATGAATGGGGCCATCACGTGAACCGTGAGCAAGGCCGCGGACCGTTCAAAGGTGGCATGGGCCTCACGGTGAAGCAGGAGGAATTGGCGGCCGACTGGCGCACCGGGGTGTTTCTCGGCTGGATGCTCAATGCCGGCGCCCTCAGCGTTGACGACTTCACCCAGACGGCAAACCTGATGTTCGAGATGGGGGATTACGAACGGTTGGCGCAGCAGCACCACGGCTACCCCAAAGACCGTTTTGCCGCCCTCACCCGCGGCCTCACCAGCCAGCTGCAGGTGGGGCAGCACCTGGGCGAATGGCGGATCGACACCGCCGAAACCTTCAGTCGTCCGCTCCAGCGCACCGCCGAAGACCGCCAGTTGGAGCGGCGGCGCTATGAGGTGCGGCGCTTTGAAATTGATCGCAGCCAGCAAATTGCCACCAACCTGATCGGCGGCTTGCTCGGTGCGGCCAGCTGCGTGTGGGGGAACCAGCAGCAATGCCTCGGCATGGCCAGCCAACAGGGCAAAGGCCGCGCCGATGGCACCTACACCCAGCGGCGGCTCACGCTGCACTGCGCCTCACGCAGCTTTGACGTGAGCGACGACGACTTCGATCCCCAGCCCGTGGATCGCGATGGCAAGGGCCAGGCGGCAGTACTGCTGGAGCGCGATTGCCCGAAGCCCGGAGGCGTCAGCTGAAGGAGGTGTGGCGCGCTTCGAGCAGTGACTGCAGGAAGCGGCGGCGTTGAAAACGCAGCCAGAGATCAGCCGCGCTGAAGGCTGGCCGTTGCTGATAACGCTGCCACCAGCTCTGCAGATCCGCCCGGCTGAGCAAGCCCAGCTCACCGGCCATCGCCAAGCGTGAACACAGCACGGCCACCACCACATCGGCGGAGCTGATGCAAGCGCCAAACAACCAGCCGCTCGCCACCACAGGGGGCAGCGAGGCCAAATAAGACGACACCTGATCCCGTTGCTCGGCCAACACCTCAGCGGCCGGCCGGCCGCCAAACACCGCCAGCCGGGCCTGGTTCTGCCGCACCTTCGCCTGCAGAACCGCGGCCTGATCCCCGTGTTGAGAGGCCTCACGCTCCAGCTTGGCGTTGATGCCACTCAGCATCCGCACCATCACAGATTGAAACCAGGGACGCGTAGCCAGCAGCTTGCCGAAGGTGAGGGTTTCGATCGAGATGGCGTAGTGACCCGCCACCGCCTGCTGGATGGCCGCAACGCGGCTGGCATCGGCATCAGCCCAAGCCTGCTGCGGCCGACGGGCAGCCTGTTGGGCGGCAAAGCTGAGGATCTGTGCGCTGTCGGTGAGCAGGACCCCAGGGCCACGCAGGGTGGGCACAGTCATGTGGGGGTTGAGCGCTCGGTAAGCCGGGCTCAATTGCTGCTTGGCCAGATGGATATCCATCAGCCGACTCACGTAGGGCACCCCCGCTTCCGCCAGGGCCAGGCGCGCCACCATCGAGTAGTAGGAGGGCGCCGCGTGAAAGAGTTCCAGCATGGGGGCTCAAGGGAGATGCAGCAGCAACTCCAGCTGCAGCTTGTCGGCCAGGCCTGCATCGATGGCCCGGAACTGGGCTAAGGCACGGCAGCGTTGCTGGGGATGCAGGGCCAGCAGATCGGCCAGGGCCAGTTCAAGGCAGCGTTGATCGAGCTCGCGGTTCACAGGAAGGGCTCAGCGATCGGATCTCATCAGCCAGCAACGCCAGCGGCCAGGAACAAGGGCCAGATCAGCAGCCTGCCTGCAGCGGCTTGCCGGTTGATTTGCTACGAGCTGTGTCCACATCCACCGCGATGGGCCGCTGATCTCTTATCAACAACCTTGCCGCAGTCCGGCGGATGGGCTTCTTCGTTCAACTCACTGAAGCCATCGCCGAGCGCCAGTCGCTCCTGATGACGGGTCTTGACCCGAACCCGGAGATGCTGCAGAGCTGGGCCCTGCGCCACGGCATGGGCAACCGCTCGTTTCTGAGCCAGGCGCGCCACTGGATCAAGGCGGTGGTGGAGGCCACCAGCCCCCATGTGTGCGCTATCAAGGCCAGCCTCGGTTTCTATCAAGCCCTGGGCCCCCTGGGCCTGGAGCTTCTGCTGGAGGTGCGCGACCTGGTGCCGCGGGATCTGCCGCTGATCATCGATGCCAAGCACGGCGATCTCAATTCCTCCACGGCGCTGGCCCACTACCTGTTCAAGGATCTGGGGGTGGATGCGGTGACCCTCTCGCCCCTGGCGGGGCAAGACATTGCTGCACCCTTTCTGCTCTATGCCGATAAGGCGGTGGTGATCACCTGCCGCAGCTCCAACCCGGCCGCCAAACGCATCCAGTACCACCCCAGCGAAGCCGATCCGCTGTTTCTGCAGATCGTGCGCGAAAGCCAGCTGTGGGGCACACCCGATCAGCTGCTGCTCGAGGTGGGCACCAGTGATCCAGCCGTGTTGGCGCAGGTGCGCCAGGCAGCGCCCGAGCGGGTGTTGATGCTGCGCAGCATCTGGAGCGAAGAGGAGCGGCTCGATGGCTTGCTCGAGGCGGGGCTCAACCAGGCCGCCGACGGCCTGCTGCTGCCACTCCCGCAGAACCTGCTGGTGGAAGACGACCTCAGTGAGCAGGCGGAGGCCCTGAAGGGGCTGATCAACCGCCGCCGCCAGCGCTGGCTGGAGCAGCAACCCGCTGAGGGCAATTCCAGCTGCGATGTTTGGATCGCTGCACCAGCCGAACAAACGGGCCAACAGGACCCGATGGCCGACTTGATCCTGGATCTCTTCGATATCGGCTGCCTGCTGTTTGGCGAGTATGTGCAGGCCTCAGGAGCGGTGTTCAACTACTACATCGACCTGCGCCAGATCATCTCCGACCCGAATCTGTTCCATCGGGTGTTGCATGGCTACAGCGGTCTGCTGGAGCAGCTGCAGTTCGATCGCATCGCTGGCATTCCCTACGGCTCCCTGCCGACGGCCACTGGACTCTCACTGGCCCTGCACAAACCGCTGATCTACCCGCGCAAAGAGGTGAAAGCCCACGGCGCCCGGCGCCTGATCGAGGGTGATTTCAACGAAGGCGATCAGGTGGTGGTGGTGGACGACATCCTGATCACCGGTGGCAGCGTGCTCGAAGGGATCGCCAAGCTGGAGAGTTCAGGCCTGAAGGTGAACGACGTGGTGGTGTTCATCGACCATGGCGGCCGCAAAGATCGCAAAGCCCGCGAGCGGCTCCAAAACCAGGGCTATCAGGTGCATGCGGTGCTCGACATCGAACGGATCACCCAGGTGCTGCTGCAGGCCGGACGCCTCAGCCCCGAACAGGCGGCGGTGCTGGGCTGACAATGGCGGGCATGACCCACCGGCTCAAGCTGCTGCTGTTGGCGGCCCTGGCCTGCAGCATCAGCGCCTGCTCACCCAAGCCCAAGCCACCGGCAGAACCAGCCTCCATACCGGCGGTGCCCGCCGCGCCAAAGCCCAACCCCAACGGCGCGGCCACCACGCCGCAGCTGCAGCAAGCTGTGGAGACGGCGGCCGATCTGTTCAATCGCGGCGAGAACGACCTCGCCTGTGAGCAAGTGAAACGGGCTAGCGGGGTGAAGGGATCGGGCTCCCCTGCGGATCTCGAACTCAGCCAGCGGCTGGAGCGCTTCCGCCAGGCCTGCGAGCCCAGCGAATGAGCGCGGCCATCGTGCTCGCCGAAGGGCTGAGCAAGCGGTTCCGGGTCGCAGATAAGCAGCCGGGGTTGGCAGGCACCCTGCGCCATGCCCTGCGGCGGCGCTACCGCACTGTGGAGGCGGTGCGCGATCTGAATTTTTCGATTCAGCCCGGTGAAGTGGTGGGGTTTCTGGGGCCCAACGGCGCCGGCAAAACCACCACGCTGAAGATGCTCAGCGGCCTGATTCACCCCAGCGCCGGCCGGCTGGAGGTGGCGGGCTGCCTGCCGCAGCGGCGCCAGGAGAGCTTCCTGCAGCAGATCACCCTGGTGATGGGCAACCGCCAACAGCTGATCTGGGATCTGCCCCCACTCGATTCGCTGCGGGTGAATGCTGCGGTGTATGGGATTGATCCGATCGCAGCGAAACGGCGCATCGCTGAACTGGCCGACATGCTCGAGCTCGGCGAAGAGCTGCACCGGCCCGTGCGCAAGCTGTCGCTGGGCCAACGCATGAAGGCGGAGCTGTTGGCGGCACTGCTGCATGAGCCGGCGGTGCTGTTTCTGGATGAACCCACCCTGGGGCTGGATGTGAACGCGCAGGCGCGGGTGCGCGATTTCCTGGCCGATTACAACCGCCGCACCGGTGCCACGGTGTTGCTCACCAGCCACTACATGGGCGACATCACGGCGCTGTGTGAGCGGGTGCTGCTCATCCACCAGGGCCACCTGTTTCACGATGGCTCGCTCGATGCGCTCACCAGCCGCTTAGCCCCCTGCCGCGAGGTGCGGCTCGAGCTGCGGCAGGTGCATCCACGCGAGGCGTTTGAAGGCTTCGGCACGATCGAGGCCCATCAAGGCCACCAGGTGCGGTTGCTGATCCCGCGCGAACAGCTCACCCAGCAGGTGGGATACCTGCTCTCACGCTTTGAGGTGGTGGATTTAGAAGTGAGCGATCCACCGATCGAAGAGTTGATCGGTGGCCTGTTCCGGCAGCAGGGCTGAGATGGCACGCCGCAGCCCTGTCCGCTCCATCCAACGCGCCTTGCGCATCGCCGCAGCGTTGCTTTCGAGCCAATACGCCACCATGCTCGAATACCGGGCCGAAATCGCCCTCTGGGCTCTCTCAGGGGTCTTGCCGCTGATCATGCTGGCGGTGTGGCAGGGCTCCGATGGGGCCGCCGCAGCGGGGCTCACACCTCAGGGCTTGGGCCGCTATTTCCTGGCTGCCTTTGTGGTGCGCCAGTTCAGCGTGGTGTGGCTGATCCACGTGTTTGAAGAAGACGCCCTGCAAGGCAAGCTCTCACCGCAATTGCTGCAGCCCTTGCAGCCCCTGTGGCGCTACCTGGCCGCCCATGTGGCGGAACAGGCCACGCGGGTGCCGTTTGTGGCGCTGATGTTGGCCGGAGTGTTGCTCCTGCAGCCAGGGTTGCTGTGGTGGCCTTCGCCGGGGCAATTCATCCTGGGGATCCTGGCGATTCAGGCGGCCTTTGTGTTGCGCTTCCTGCTGCAAACGCTGGTGGCGATGCTCTGTTTCTGGAGCGAGCGGGCAGCTGCTCTTGATCGCCTATTGCTGATTCCCTACCTTTTTCTCTCCGGATTGGTGGCCCCGCTGGAATCGTTCCCACCCGGGATGCGGCGCCTGGCGGAGTTCACGCCATTCCCCGTGATGGTGTCGTTCCCCGCGAAGCTGCTGGCGGGCGAGAGCGTGGATGTGGGGGCTGGTTTTCTCAACATCGCCCTGTGGTGCGCCGTGCTGTTTCCGCTCAGCCGGCTGCTGTGGCGTGCGGGCGTACGCCGCTATTCGGCGATGGGGGCCTGATGGCTCAGCGCCTTCGCCGTTACTGGCGCAGCTTGCGCTCCTTCTGGGCCACCTCCCTGGAGGCGGAGCTGGAATACCAGCTGAACCTGGTGATCGAACTGCTGGCGGTGCTCGGCAACCTGGCGGGCAGCCTGTTTGTGCTGCTGCTGCTGGCCGGGCCCAGCGGAGAGCTGGGGGGGTGGAGCTGGAACAGTGCCTTGGTGGTGCTCGGCATCTACACCCTGCTCGATGGCTTCACCAGCTGCGTTCTCCAGCCCAACCTCAGCAAGATCGTGAGCCACGTGCAGAACGGCACGCTCGATTTCGTGCTGCTCAAACCGATCGACAGTCAGTTCTGGCTCTCGACCCGCAGCTTCTCCCCCTGGGGATTGCCGGGGGTGGTGGCCGGCGTCGCCCTGATCGGTTGGGCGCTGGCCCGCAGCGGCGGAGCCCTCACGGCAGGGGGGGTGGCGCTGGCGCTGGCGTTGCTGGTGGCCGGCGGCCTGATCCTCTACAGCCTGTGGTTTTTGCTGGCGGGCCTCTCGATCTGGTTTGTGAAGGTGTGGAACGCCACCGAGGTGCTGCGCTACACGCTGGTGGCCGGTCGTTATCCGATCAGTGCCTACCCGCCGGCACTGCGGGTGGTGTTCACGCTGATGCTGCCGGTGGCCTTTCTCACCACGGTGCCCGCAGAAGCGCTGCTGGGACGAGCGTCTGCGGCCTGGGCCCTCGGCTCACTGGCGGCGGCGGCGATCAGCTTGGTGGGCACGCGCTTGTTCTGGCAGTTCGCGTTGCGGCACTACACCTCGGCGTCCAGCTGAAGCGCGATCGGCTGTGTTGTGAATGGCCATCAACAGCAGTTGCGCCGGCTCCTCACCAGACTGAGGCTGGATGCGCTGATCTCTTCTGCTCCGGAGCCATGCACAGCGCTGATGACCTGCGTGATCGCTACCTCCAGGGCACCAGCAGCCCCGGCGAGATCAATGCGATCGCGCGCACCTATGCCGGGTTGCGTCAGATCTCCTATGTGCAGGCCCTGGAGGAGGTGCACGACGCCCTCGGCAGTGACCTGAGCTGCACGGGTGATGCCAGCGGGCAAAGCTTCCCCTGGGGCGAGGTGAGTCGCTCCCTGGTGCCGCTCGGCCGGCAGTGGATCAACGGCCTGTGAGCTGGTGGCGCGCCGCAAAGCCGCGCTGGGCGCTTGGGGCCCTGGGCTTGATCCCGCTGGCCATCGCCTCTCCGCTTCAGGCCCAGATCACACCCAGTCAGTCGCTGCAGCAGCGGCTACAGGAAGACCAGCTGCGCCTGCGGCTGCTCGAGCTGGACGACGCCGATGCTGATGCGGCGCCCTTGCTCCAGAAGGCAGCCGAAAGCCCCGTGCCATGGGCTGGCTCCATCGAGCTGCGCAGGCTGGAGCTGGAGAGCACACTCCCCAACCTCACAGCTCTCAAGCAAGCCCTGCAGGTCTGGATTGGCCGCAGGATCGAGGCCGAACAGCTGGAGCAGATTCAGCAGGAGATTGCAGCCTGGTTCTGGCAGCGCGATCAAGCTGTTGCCGTGCAGCGCCTGGAGACAGAGCCTGAACAAGGGGTGCTCACCCTGGCGATCCTCCCCCTCACCCTGGCGGCAGTCACGGTGGATCCAGCCAGCGCGCACCGCTTCAGCAACGCCAGGGCGATCGGAGTCGTCACCGCGGCAGTGCCGCTCGGCACCGCCCTGAGGCCGGGGAAGCTGGAATCAGCCCTGCTCAAACTCAACGACCTCTGGGGCGTGCAGGTGCGCGGCCGCTTGCACAGGGCTGCAGAAGCCGAGTCGCGCGTACTGCTGCTGGAGATCACGGATCTCAAGCAGCAGAGCGTGCTGCTGGAGGTTGACAACGAACTCAACCCCTACGTGGGCAGCCTGCGCACCCTGGCCACCTGGACTTCCAGCAACAACCTCGGGCGAGGTGAACGCTTCTGGCTCAACCCGTCCTGGTGGGGCAGCGCTCAGGGCACCGGCACCGCACCGCTGCAGCTGGGGATCGATTGGCCGGTCGGGCTGGATGGTGCCACGATCAGCGCCTCCGCCAATGGAGGTCGCTACCGGCTGTTCAACACCGGTGATGTGCTTTACACCGGAGAAACCGCCGGGGTGAGCCTGAGCCTGCAACAACCCTTATGGCGCAGGGATCTTCGCAGCCTCTGGCTGAGGGTGAGCACCGAGGGCGTTCACTTCAGCGATGAACGCAACCAGCTCAATCTCGATGACAAGCAGGCCGGCGTTCTGCGGGCCTCCTTGGTGAGCAACAGCAGCGATCAGCTCTGGGGCCAGGGCAACACCACCGTGGCGCTGGGCGGCTCGTTCGGGGTACTGAATCTCAATGGCAATGGCGCGTTCAAGCGCTTTGATCAATTGAGCAGCCGGCTCCAGGGCAGCTACGGGGCGCTCAACCTCAGCCTGCTGCGCCAGCAGGTGTTCAGCCCGAGCTGGAGTGCCAGCTGGCTGTTGCTGGGGCAGCTGGCGGCCACCAATCTCTCGGGCTACGAACAGTGCGGCCTCGGCTGGCCCAACGGCGTGCGGGCCTACCCGCCCGGGGAAAACTCATCCAGCAGCTGCCTGGTGAGCCAGCTGGATCTGATTTACACCTGGAAGCCGTGGCTCAAGCTGGTGGGCTTTGCCGACGTGGGCTGGGGTGAGCGCTGGCGTCAGCCGTTTCCCGGCTCGCTCAAACCCAACCAATACACCCTTGCCGGGGCTGGTTTGGGGCTGGATCTAGGCCGCGTCAGCCGCTGGCTGCTCTCGCTGCGAGCTGCCTTTCCCATCGGTGGCAATCCGGCCCAGAGCAGCTTGATCGACCTGGAAGCCAGTGCTCCCAGTGCGCGGGTGTGGGCAGCGTTGCAGCTCTGGTTGTAATGGCAGGCCTCCTGCAGCACGGGCCAGTGCTACAGCACACGTGCATTTCCCCGGATCGGCCCCTGAGCTCGCTTACGGTGAGACAACCGCAACGCCGGGCAGGCCTCCGATGAGCGACAGCCAAGGACTCACGATCGCTGAACTGGAGGCCAAATACTTCCTGTATCGCAAAGCACTCAAACAACTGCTCCTGGAAGGAAGACCGGCAGCCAATATTGAAAAAACGCTCTGTTGGAGCCGGCTCGAGACACTGCACAACTGCCTGCCGCGCCAATACAAATCGCCCGATCACATTCGCCACCAGTTGCGGCGCGAAATCGAGCGCGAACAGGATGAAAAACTGGAGCGCGAGGCCCTCACCCGCTGAAGCCGATCGGCCCATCCACGGCAATCCACACCAACGACTGACCCTCCTCGCCCGTTCACCGCGGGGTGCACTGTCAGGTTGAAGACCTGCCGTGGTCCCCAACGTGCCTGCGCCGTCTCAGCCTGAGCTGATCGCCATCGCAGAGACCTTCCATGGCTCCGGAGCCGTGGAGGCCGTGCTGCCTCTGGGCAACGGCAATGTGAACGACACTTATCTGGTGGAGGCGGCCAGCGGCTCCACGGTGCTGCAGCGCGTGAACACCCAGGTGTTCACCAAGCCGCATCTGGTGATGCAGAACCTGCAGGTGCTTGGGGAGCACATCGCCTCCAAACTCGAGGGCGAGGCACCCCATCCCCTGCTGGAGCAGCGCCGCTGGCAGCTGCCCACGCTGGTTTGCACCCAAACCGAGGGCAAGGCCTGGCACTGTGATCCCGCTGGTGGGATCTGGCGAACGATCACCTATGTGCCCCACACCACCTGCGTGGATGTGGTGCAAGGAGCCGCTCAAGCGCGGGAGCTAGGGCTCGGCCTGGGGCTGTTTCACCTGTTGATCAGCGACCTTCCGCCAACTGCCCTGGCCGACACCCTGGAGGGCTTTCACATCACACCGGGCTACCTCGCGGCCTACCACCGCGCTCTGGTGAACACAACATGCCAACCCAACAGCGGCAGCGACCGCTGCATCACCTTCATCCGCGAGCGCGAATCCCAGTGTGATCGGCTTGAGCGGGCCAAGCAGCGCGGCGAGCTCCCGCTGCGGCCCATTCACGGCGATCCCAAAATCAACAATGTGCTGCTCGATCGCCAGAGCGGTGAAGCTGTAGCCCTGATTGATCTCGATACTGTGAAACCGGGCTTGGTGCACTACGACATCGGCGATTGTTTGCGCTCGTGCTGCAACCCGCTGGGGGAAGAAACCGATCAGATCGATGCGGTGCACTTTGACCTCAACCTTGCCGATGCCGTTCTCGAGGGCTATCTGGCCGTAGCCGGCAGCTTCCTGAGCGAGGCGGAGTTGCGCTACATCCCCGATGCGGCACAACTGATCAGCTTTGAGCTGGGGCTGCGCTTCTTCAGCGATTACCTGATGGGAAACACCTACTTCAAGGCCAGCCACCCGGAACACAACCTGCAGCGGGCTCTGGTGCAGTTCCAGCTCACCGCCAGCATCGAATCTCAGATGCCGGCGCTCAGGCAACTGGTGGAGCGCCATGCAACCGCTGCGTCCGTTTGAACCCAGGCCCGAGCTGGCGGCGCTCCAGCTCGATGGCGAAGCGATCTGGAGCGATGGCCTGCTGCAGGTGCGCTTCGTCTTGCGCAGTCCCGCCAACGCACTGCGCTGGCCGGAGATCACCCTGCCACCGGCGCGGCGCGACGGGCTCTGGCAGAGCACCTGCTTTGAGGCCTTCATCGCCCGGCCCGCTTCCTCCGCCTACTGGGAGGTGAACCTGGCCCCCAATGGGGATTGGAACGTGTACGCCCTCTCGGCCTACCGAGAGAACCTCAGGCCTGCAGAAGAGATCACGCGTTTGCCCTATGGGTTGCGGCGCACGCAAACGGCACTGGAGCTGAGCTTTCAACTGGCGCTGAACCCGTGGATCCCTGCTGAAGACCCCCTGGAGCTCTCCCTCACAGCCGTTCTCGAGCAGCCAGGCCACGGCTTGAGCTATTGGGCATGGCTACACAGCGCTGCCCAGCCCGACTTTCACAACCGCGCCAGCTTCCAGCTGCTGCATCCACAGGAAACGAGCGGTGGCAGCGCAACTTGCGGCCCCGAGAGCACCAGCAGCCTGTGATCCCAAAGCGGAAAGGAAACTGCAGTTTTCGGCATCAGCCTCCACACTCCGTAGCGTGCGCTACATCCACACCCGGTTCCTTGCGCGTTACCCACTGCGGCGATGAGCATCTGATCCAGCTCAGCAGCGCGGAAGCCGCGCAGCTGGTTGATGCCTGTGCCCTGCTGCTGCTGGCGTCCAACAGCGCCCCGGGCTGCACGCTCAACAGCGGCATGAGCCGGCTGCTGCAAACGCTGTTTGAACAGTTCAGCAGCCACAGCGTGTAGATCGGGCCATTAAAACGAGAGCATGCACGCGCTCTCTCTGCCCACCTGGTGGATTCATGTGGCCTCGGTGCTGGAGTGGGGGCTGGCGATGCTCGCCATTCAGCGCTGGGGAGAACGGCGCCAGGAGCCGGAGTGGAATTGGCTGGCCCTGGCGATGACCCCAGCCCTGATCAGCGCCATGGCGGCCTGCACCTGGCATCTGTTTGACAACGCTGCTGAGTTGCAAGGCCTGGTGGTGTTGCAGGCCGCCTGCACCGCCCTTGGCAATACCGCCATGGCCGGTGCCGCCTGGAATCTGGCGCGGCGCGCCCGATGAACCTGCTCAGCCCAACCGCCTGGCTGGAAGCCCTGGCAGGTGTGGATCCAGCCCCCTTCTTCGGGCTGTCGCTGCTCCCTTATCTCGCCTTCCTCTGGTGGAGCTGGCGCTCGGGGCGCATGCCCCGGCTCGCGTTCTGGGGCTTCTGCCTCACGCTGCTGTTTGTGGCCGTCACCATTGCGGCGGCGATCCTGGCCGAACGAGGCTATGGACGCCAGCTCGCCGATGTGGATCCGCTGCACGGCGGAGCGGAGCTGTTTCTCACCTTGAGCAACGTGCTCGTGTTGCTGGGCTTCAGCCGCGCACCAGCCAAAGATGAGCAGTGAACAAGTCTTAAGCGAGGCGTGCAGCGGGGCGGTGCCGCTCGGAAGATGAAGCGTCGCCCGTGAATTCGATGCTCGCTCCCCTGCTGGCCATCGCCCCCGCATCTGTGTCCTGGTCGCCCAAGGTGGGCCTGGTGATGATCGTTGCCAACGTGATCGCCATCGGCATCGGCAAGGCCACCATCAAGTACCCCAACGAAGGTGCTCAGCTGCCCAACGCCGCCATGTTCGGTGGCATGAGCCATGCTTCGCTGCTGGCCACCACCTCCTTCGGCCACGTGCTCGGCATGGGCGCCATCCTCGGCCTGGCTGCCCGCGGCGTGCTCTGAGGCTGTGGCTGAGTCAGCCCCTGAACCGCTTCAGCGCCAGCCCAGCAGATAGGGCAGCGCTTTCAGGCCATAGCGCTCGAAGCGGTAGTGGAACAGCAGTGCCGAAAGCTCTTCGGCACTGCTTTTTTGTTGCAGTCCCGTCAGCAGGCGCTGCAGGCGCTGATCCCCTTGGGGGCTGTGCAGACCCAGCCAGGTGCGGCGAGCCAAGCGTCCACTGAGCGACCAGCGCCAGCCGAGGCGCCGCTTCAACCTGGGCGCGTAGCTCTTCAGCCGCTCGGGTTGGCCGGCCAAGGCATCCAGCAGCAAGGGTGCCAGCACCTCACTGCTGGCCATCGCATGCCGGATGCCTTCCCCACCAAGCAGGTTGCCGGTGCTCACCACATCACCCAACCCAAGCAGCGGCCCACGCTGATGCGCTTCACGGCGGCGGATCGTGCTGCGGATCAAGCCGCCATGGCGATCGAGCACGGCTGCACCCTCCAGCTCCAGCCTTTGCTGCAGGCCGCGTAGGAGCTGATGCAGGGCTGGCTGGCTGCGGCTGGGATCGTGCAGGCGGCAGACGCCGAGCTTGAGCTGGCCGCGCTGCATCGGAAACACCCAGCCATACCCCTGCGGCACCCAGGTACTGCCGAGCATGAAGCTGAGCCGATCGGTCCAACGCTGCCACTGCTGGAAAGGCACCTGCAACAGCCACTCCACCCCCTCGCCAGACACCAGCGCACCGGCCGCCGCCGGTGGATCGCCGAGCAGGGCCCGCCGTTGGCCTGTGGCATCCACCAGCCAGCGGCAGTGCCGCACCTGTGTATCGCCGCCGGGCCCGCGCAGGTTGGCGATGGCGCCGCCGCTGCCGGGCTGCCAGCGGCGAACAGCCCACCCCAACTGAAGCTGCGCCCCTGCCGCTTGGGCCTGAGCCGCAAGCCAGCAGCGCAACGCCCCAAAATCCAGCACAGCCCCGAGGTTGTGGTCAGCGATCCAGCTGTACGGCTCATTGCCCGGACCATGCAGCTGCCATCCCCGCCACTGGGCGGCCTGCACCTGATCAGGCAGCTGAAACTGCTGCACCGCATCAAGGGGGAGGGCTGCACTGCTGAAGGCTGCTTGGCGTAGATCCAAGAGGGGATCCACCACCTGAACAGACGCGCCGGCCTCCGCCAAAAGACGAGCCAACAGCAATCCTGCAGGCCCGGCTCCAGCGATCAGAACATCACAGGCCTGAACGTCAGACACCCACCGGCTGGCGGCGCAGCGAGCCAAAACGCTTGAGGATGCTGTCAGCCATCTGGGCTGGGGTGAGGCCGAGGGCCTGCTTGCTCTGATCCGGCGTGGCGTGATCCACCAGCTGGTCGGGAATGCCGATGCGGTGCACGGGCACCAGCACATCGTGGTCGTTAAGGGTTTCCACAACGGCGGCACCGAAGCCACCAGCCAGGCAACCTTCCTCGATCGTCACCACCCGGCCGATGCGTTTGGCCATCGGCAGGATCAGCGCCTCATCCAGGGGGCGCAGGAAGCGGGCGTTGATCACGGCGGCCCGCACGCCCTGCTCCTGCAGCAAGCCAGCGGTGGCCATGGCGGGATACACCATGGCGCCATAAGCCACGATCAGCAGATCATCGCCATCGGCCAGCAGTTCACCGCGGCCGATCTCCAGGGGCTCCCACCCTTCTTCCATCAGGGCTGCACCTTCGCCTTCACCGCGCGGGATGCGCAGAGCGGTGGGGCCGTTGTGTTGCAGGCAGGTGATCATCATCCGCTGCAGCTCCGCCTCATCCTTCGGTGCCATCACCGTGAAGTTGGGCACGCAGCGCAGATAGCTGATGTCGTACTGACCCTGGTGGGTGGGGCCATCGGCACCCACGATGCCGGCCCGGTCGAGCACGAAGGTCACGGGCAGGTTCTGGATGCCCACGTCGTGAATCAATTGGTCGTAGGCCCGCTGCAGGAAGGTGCTGTAGATCGCACACACCGGACGCAGCCCCTCACAGGCCATGCCCGCCGCCATGGTGACAGCGTGCTGCTCGGCGATGCCCACATCGAAGTACTGCTTCGGCCGGGCCTTCTCCAGCAGATCCAAACCGGTACCGGTGGCCATGGCGGCGGTGATGCCCACCACGCGGGGATCCTGCTCGCAGATCTTCACCAGCGTCTGGCCGAACACCTTGCTGTAGCTGGGGGGTTTGGGCTTGCTGGAGGGATAGGCCTTGCCGGTGGCCAGATCGAAGGCGCTCTGGGCGTGGTAGCCCACCTGGTCTTCCTCGGCAAAGGCGTAGCCCTTGCCCTTGGTGGTGGCCACGTGCACCAGCACCGGACCCTCATGGGCATGGGCCTGCTGGAACACCTGCACCATGCCGGCGATGTCGTGCCCATCCACCGGGCCCATGTAGGTGAAGCCCAGCTCTTCAAACACGGCACCGAGCTTGGGCACCGCCAGGCGCTTCATGCTCTCCTTGAGGTTCTTCAGCTCGGTGGGCAGCTCACCGTGCAGGAAGGGCAGGTGCTTGATCGCCTCCTCGGCGTTGTCTTGGAGGAACTGCAGCGGCTTGCTGTGCCGCATGCGGTTGAGGTGGGTGCTCAGCGCGCCCACGGGCGGGCTGATCGACATGTCGTTGTCGTTGAGCACCACCAACAGGCGGGTGTGCGGCAGGTGGCCGGCGTGGTTAATCGCCTCCAGGGCCATGCCACCGGTGAGCGAGCCATCGCCGATCACCGCCACACATTTGAAATCTTCACCGCGCTGATCACGGGCCAAGGCCATGCCCAGGGCCGCTGAGATCGAGGTGCTGGCGTGGCCGGCGCCGAAATGATCAAACGGGCTCTCGCAGCGCTTGAGATAGCCAGCCACGCCATCCTTCTGGCGCAGGGTATGGAACTCGTTGTAGCGGCCGGTGATCAGCTTGTGGGGATAGGCCTGGTGGCCCACATCCCACACCACCCGGTCGTGATCGAGATCGAGGGTTTGGTAGAGGGCCAGGGTGAGTTCCACCACGCCCAGGCCGGGGCCCAGGTGCCCACCGCTGGTGCTCACCACCTCGAGGTGGCGTTCGCGAATCTGACGTGCGATCGCCTCGAGCTCTGCAGTGCTCAGTCCGTGCAGCTGATTCGGATGCGTCAGCTCGCTGAGATGCATGCCCTGGGCCTTGATTGGCGATCAGCCTACGGTCTGCACTCAGGCGGTTGGTTGTGCTTGGCACGAATCCCAGAACCTTGTCAGGGGGTTGTCACACTGGGAGAACGGTCAGGCAGCGATGAGCAACACCACCAGCCAGGACGGTTCTCTGCCGATGCTGCTGCGGATCCTGCGGGCCCGCGTGTACGAGGTGGCGATCGAATCGCCGCTCGACCCGGCCCCGAATCTGTCGCGGCGGCTGGACAACACGGTGCTGCTCAAGCGGGAAGACCTGCAGCCCGTGTTCAGCTTCAAGCTGCGCGGCGCCTACAACAAGATGGCGGCCCTCAGCCGCGCCGAACTCGAACGCGGCGTGATCGCGGCCAGTGCCGGCAATCACGCCCAGGGCGTGGCGCTGGGAGCGCAACGCCTGGGCTGCCGGGCGGTGATCGTGATGCCGGTCACCACGCCGGAGATGAAGGTGCGGGCCGTGGCCGCCCGCGGCGCCGAGGTGGTGCTCCACGGCGACAACTACGACGCGGCCTGCGGCGAGGCTTACCGCCTGGCGGCAGAGCGGGGCCTCACCTTCATCCATCCGTTTGATGACCCGGATGTGATCGCCGGCCAGGGCACCATCGGCCTGGAGATCCTGCGGCAGTGTTCAGCGCCGCCCGATGCCATCTACGTGGCCGTGGGCGGCGGCGGCCTGATTGCCGGCATCGGCGCCTACGTGAAAGCGCTGTGGCCCCAGGTGGAGGTGATCGGCGTGGAGCCGGAGGATGCCGATGCGATGACCCGCTCCCTCGCCCTGGGCGAGCGGGTGAAGCTCGAGCAGGTGGGCCTGTTCGCCGATGGTGTGGCCGTGCGGGAGGTGGGCGAGCAAACCTTCGCCCTGGCGCGCCAACACGTGGACGCCATGGTGACGGTGAACACCGATGCCATTTGCGCCGCCATCAAAGACGTATTCGAGGACACCCGCTCGATCCTGGAGCCGGCGGGCGCCCTGGCCGTGGCTGGCATGAAGGCGGATGTGGCTCGGCGCGGGCTCCAGGGCCGCACGCTGGTGGCCGTGGCCTGCGGCGCCAACATGAACTTCGATCGGCTGCGCTTTGTGGCCGAACGCACGGAGATCAGCGAAGACCGCGAAGCGATGCTGGCGGTGGAGATCCCGGAGCGGGCCGGCAGCCTCAGGGAGTTCTGCACGCTGCTGGGCAACCGCAACCTCACCGAATTCAGCTACCGCCTGGCGGATCCTTCCCGCGCCCACATCTTTGTGGGCGTGCAAACCAGCGGCAGCCGCGATGAGCAGGATCTGATCCACGATCTCAACGCCGCCGGCTTCCCCTGCCTCGATCTCTCCAACGACGAACTCTCGAAGCTGCACCTGCGCCACATGGTGGGCGGACGCATGCCGGCGGCGGCGGCTGAAGCCTGCAGCCACACCCGCGAACTGCTCTATCGCTTTGAGTTTCCGGAGCGGCCCGGCGCACTGATGCGCTTCCTCACGAGCCTGCATCCCAACTGGAATATCAGCATCTTCCACTACCGCAACCACGGCGCCGATGTGGGGCGGATCGTGGTGGGGGTGCAGGTGCCGCCCGAGGAATCAGCCGACTGGCAAACCTTCCTCGACGGCCTGGGCTACCGCTACGTGGACGAAACCGAGAACCCCGCCTACCGCCTGTTCCTGGGGGAAGTGGCCGGCACCGTGGGCGTGGGATAACTTGCGAACACCACTGGGGGGCGTGATGGACGACACAACCCAGGAGCCCCAGGTCGCTGCGCCCCCTTCGGCAGACCTGTCGTTGCCGGCCCGACTGGAGGCCATCCTCTATCTGAAGGGCCGCTCGATGACCCTCGGCGAACTGGCCGAGATCAGTGGCGTGGCCCGCGACGCTGTGGAGATGGGCCTGATCACGCTGATGGCCGACTACGCCCATCGCGACACAGCCCTGGAAATCCGCCAGGAAGGGCAGCGCTACAGCCTGCAGCTGCGCGATGGGTTGGGTGAGCTGGTGCAGAGCCTGCTGCCGGTGGATCTCTCAACCGCCGCTCTGCGCACCCTGGCCACGATCGCCCTGAAAAAACGGATCCTGCAATCGGATCTGGTGGAACTGCGCGGTTCCGGCGCCTATGACCACATCAAGGAGCTGCTGGCTCAGAACTTCATCGAGCGCAAGCGCCAGAGCGAAGGCCGCTCCTACTGGCTGAGCCTCAGCGAAAAGTTCCATCGCACCTTTGCGATCAAAACCGACGAACTCAAGCCCAGGCGCGCCGAGCCCACTCCAGCCGATTCAGAGCCGCAGGCGGCTTGAGCGCCAGCCCCGCAAAGCCCAGCTTCATCCGTGAACGGGCCATACTCCTGGAACAGCCCACCCCAATCCCATGTCTGCACTGGTCGGCGATCTGATCGGCGTTCTCGCCCAGACCATCTCGATCTACACGCTGGTCCTGCTGGTGCGGGTGCTGCTGAGCTGGTTCCCCAACCTCGATTGGGGCAATCCGGTGCTCTCCACCGTGAGCGCCGTCACCGACCCGTACCTGAATGCCTTTCGCGGGTTGATTCCACCCCTGGGCGGACTTGATCTCTCCGCCATCCTGGCCTTCCTGGCCCTGCAGCTGATCCAGACCCTGCTGGAGCAGAGCCGCGGCTTCTTCTACCCCAGCTTCTACTGAGCATCAGCCACGGCCTGCTCGAGCGGCAGCAGGTCGTCGAACTCACCGGCACGGGTGCGCACAGGCGACGCAAAGCCCCGCGCCTTCACATTGGAGAACGTGAACGGCCCCGGAGTGCCCGCCGGAACCGCCAGCCGCAGAGCAAAGCTCGACTCGCCTGGGGGCACATCGCCGATCGAGCCCACCCGCGAGCGGTTCTGCAGCACTGGCTCACCGCTGGCATCGAGGATCTGGGCAAACACATCCGTATCCACCACCGGCTTGCGGCCCGGGTTGGTCACGGTGCCCCGGAGCACGTAGCAGCTGGCACCGCTGGGGCGGCGCAGCTGCGGCTGGGCTCCGATGTCGGCGCTGGGGCACGGCTCCAGGCTCACCTCGCCCACGCTCAAGTTGGCGGCCAGGGCCGGTTCCACCCACACACCAGCCAGCACAAGCCCCACCACAGCCAGGGCAGCAAGCAAGGAGCGCAGCGGGCGGAAACGCACAGCAATCACGGTGAACAACCCGGCAGCCCTCAACGCCTCAGCGCTGGTCGCCACTGCCTGCGATCACGTTACGGGCGGCGCGGCTGGCGAGCTTGTGGAGGTTGGTTTCAGCCACATCGTTCAGCTCAAAACCCAGCTCACTGGCCAGCTGGGCCACGTACCAGAGCACATCGCCAAGCTCCAGCTTGAGCGCTTCACGCACCTCCGGCGTGAAGGTGCCGCCCTGATCGCGCAGCACCTTCTTCACCTTGTCGGCCACTTCCCCCGACTCACCACAGAGGCCGAGGGTGGGGTAGATGGGGTTGGCTCCCACATCCGGATAGCGGGCTGTGCGGCGGGCCCCCTGCTGGTAGGCATTGAGATCCATTGGCAGAACAGGGCTGGCGGCAGCCGATGATAGGGTCGCTGGCATCTTTGGCTCCGCCGAATGGCCCTGCCCGATCTCACGCGTCGCACCAAGATCGTGGCCACCATCGGCCCTGCCACCGAGTCTCCGGAACAACTGCGCCGCCTGATTGAAGCGGGTGCCACCACGTTCCGGCTCAATTTCTCCCACGGCGATCACAGCGAGCACGCCGCCCGCATCCGCACCATTCGCCAGGTGGCAGAGGAGATGCGCGCCCACATCGGCATCCTCCAAGACCTGCAGGGCCCCAAGATCCGGCTTGGTCGTTTCCAGGAGGGGCCGATCACCGTGGCCAAGGGTGATGCCTTCACCCTCACCTCGCGCGATGTGGCCTGCACCCAGGACATCGCCACCGTGACCTACGACAAGCTGGCCGACGAGGTGGTGAGCGGCAGCCGCATCCTTCTCGATGACGGCCGCGTGGAAATGGTGGTGGATCGCGTTGATAAGAGCGATCAAACCCTCTATTGCACCGTCACCGTGGGCGGTGTGCTCTCCAACAACAAAGGGGTGAACTTCCCCGATGTGCAGCTCTCGATCCGCGCCCTCACCGATAAAGACCGCACCGATCTGGCCTTCGGCCTGGAGCAGGGCGTGGACTGGGTGGCCCTCAGCTTTGTGCGCAACCCCTCCGATATGGAGGAGATCAAGGCCCTGATCGCCTCCCACGGCCACAACACACCCGTGGTGGCCAAGATCGAAAAGTTCGAGGCCATTGATCAGATCGACGCGATCCTGCCGCTCTGCGATGGCGTGATGGTGGCCCGTGGCGACCTGGGCGTGGAAATGCCGGCTGAAGAGGTGCCGCTGCTGCAGAAGGAACTGATCCGCAAGTGCAACGGCCTCGGCATTCCGGTGATCACCGCCACCCAGATGCTCGATTCGATGGTGAGCTGCCCGCGGCCCACCCGCGCTGAAGTGAGCGATGTGGCCAACGCCATCCTCGATGGCACCGATGCCGTGATGCTGTCCAACGAAAGCGCCGTGGGCGATTACCCCGTGGAAGCGGTGGCCACCATGAGCCAGATCGCCCGCCGCATCGAGCGCGATTACCCACGCCGGGAAAACGATGGCCAACTGGCCTCCACCATTCCCAACGCCATCAGCCACGCCGTGAGCTCGATTGCCCGGCAGCTCGAGGCGGCGGCGATCCTGCCTCTCACCAAGAGCGGTGCCACGGCCCGCAACGTGAGCAAATTCCGCCCCAGCACCCCGATCCTGGCGATCACCAGCGAGAAGAAAGTGGCCTCCCAGCTCCAGCTGGTGTGGGGGGTGCACCCGCTGCTGGTTGACGACGCCCAGAACGCCACCGCCAGCTTCAACCGCGCCATGGAAATGGCCACCGAAGAGGCCCTGCTGCGCGATGGCGATCTGGTGATTCAAACCGCCGGCACCGTGGCCGATGTGAGCGGCTCCACCGACCTGGTGAAGGTGAGCATCGTGGGCAAAGGCACCGTGCTCGACCCCACAATCATGTGAGCTGCGCTGCAGGATGGTGGTCCTGCAGACAGCGCCAAGCAGCATGGCCGCCAAACTGGCGATGGGCGAAACCGTGGGCATGGCGCTGGCCACCCTGCGGGCGAATCGCCTGCGTTCGTTGCTCACGATGCTGGGCATCGTGATCGGTAACGCCTCGGTGATCACTCTGGTGGGGGTGGGCCGCGGCGCTCAGAACCTGGCAGAAGGGCAGCTCAACACCCTCGGCGCCAACGTGCTGTTTGTGGTGCCCGGCAACAACGACAGCCGCCGCCAGGGCATCGACTTCCCCAAAACCCTCGTGCTGGAGGACGCCGAGGCCATCGCCGAGCAGGTGCCTTCGGTGAAGCGGGTGGTGCCTCAGATCACCTTGAGCGCGGTGCTGCAGGCCGGAGCCAAGAGCTCCAGCGCCACCGTGTCGGGCATCACGCCCGAGTTCCTCACGGTGCGCCGCTTCGAGGTGGCGCAGGGGCGCTTCATCGACCAACGGGATCTCGATGGAGCCCGCAACGTGGTGGTGATCGGCCCCGATCTGCGCGACAAGCTGCTGCCGATGGGTTCGGCCATCGGCAAACAATTGCGCATCCGCGATCAGAGCTTTGAAGTGATCGGGGTGATGGCACCGAAGGGGGCCGTGTTCGGCCAAAACCAAGATGAGGCCGCCTACATCCCGCTCTCCACCATGGTGAGCAAGCTGTCGGGGCGTGATCCCACCTACGGCGTGAGCCTCAACTTCATCAGCGTGGAGGCTCGCGATGAAGCGAGCACCGGCGCAGCGAAGTTTCAGATCACCAACCTGCTGCGCCAGCGCCACAACATCCTGCGGGAAGACGATTTCGCCGTGCGCTCGCAAAAGGATGCGCTCTCGATCGTGGGCACGATCACCGGCGGCCTCACACTGATGCTCGGAGCGATCGGAGCGATCTCCCTGCTGGTGGGCGGCATCGGGATCATGAACATCATGTTGGTGTCGGTGAGTGAGCGCACCTCCGAGATCGGCCTGCGCAAAGCGATCGGTGCCCGCAGCAGCGATGTGCTGGCTCAGTTCCTGGTGGAGGCCCTGGTGCTCTCCAGCCTGGGCGGGGTGATCGGCAGTGCGCTGGGCCTCTCGGCCGTGGCGGCGGTGGCGGCCTTCACGCCGCTGCCCGCGGCCATCGGCGGCACCAGCGTGTTGATCACCGTGGGGCTCTCCGGCTCGATCGGCCTGGTGTTCGGCGTGCTGCCTGCCCGCCGCGCCGCCCGCCTCGATCCGATCACGGCGCTGCGCAGCTTGTGAATGCGCGGACCCGATCCGCCGCATCAACCCAGCCTCCAGCAGCAAGAGAAAAAGAAAGAAATCCCAAAGAAGCCCTCCACCCGCTCAAACGGTTTCAACTGCGACCAACGTCGCAGCCGTCGGATGGCTTCATAAGGGTCCCTTTCGGCAAGCCTTCCCTTGGCGCAGCTCACCTGTGGCTACCGCAACAGCAGCGATCGCATGGTGATCGTGCGCTGCATCGGCCCGGATGAGTTTTTCCTGGAACGGGTGGTGTTCCCCTTCGAGCTGCTCAGTTTCCTGGCGCCAGCGGAATCGGTGGTGCAGATCTGGACCCACAGCCTGGGCGGGGCCGAACTGCGCGAAAGCATCGCTGTGGAAGACCTCT
>VGPP01000006.1 GCA_016882585.1 Cyanobacteria bacterium M_surface_7_m2_037 | reverse complement strand
GATGCACCCGAGCCAGCAACGGTTTGAGCCAGGCGGGCACCGCATCGGCATCACAGCAGGCGCTTGTTTTGAGGTCGGCACTGCTCTGCAGCTCCTGGCCGTAGTAGGCCTGCACCAGCTCCTGCATCAATCTGTGGGGCGTTGTGTTGCTCTGCTGGAACCGTAGGGAAGAGCTGGCGAGCAGCGGCCTGCGGTGCCGCGTGGGGCAGCGGATCTGGGTGTGTGCGCAGCTGTTGAGCTGTCAATGCCTTGGCCCTGTCCAGGTCGGGATATCCACGGATATCCGGAACCGGACAGGAGCCAACCGACAACAAGAGCCGGCCCTCAGCCACCAGCCCTCAGCCAGGCTCGCGCTCACTCTCCAGTGAGGGGCCAAAGGAGCGCCCTCCAGCAGCCGGTTGCAACACGCCCGGCAGGGAAGGATCGGGCGCCAGCCAGGCCGGCAGGCGTTCGCCGGCTTGCAGCAGCGGCAGTGGCGCCGGACCCACCCAGCCCGCCGGACGACTGGGGGGCAGCGCGTAACGGAGGATGATCCCATCCCCGGCCCGAAGGCGAGCCGCAGCCGGCTGCCGCTTCACCTCCAGCACCTGAGCGCGCACCTGAAGCTGCGCTGGCTCGGCGCCGGCCGATGTGGCGTGCACGCTGCGCACCAACAGTTCCAACAGATAAGGAGCGTCTCGCTGCTCCTGGCCGTACACCCAAGGCGGCAGTTCAGCGCGGGCGGCCGGCGACAAGCCCAGGGCAATGGCGCCCAAGGCGGGCAGCAGCGGCAAGCGAAACCGGTTCATAGCCCCCACGCTCGCGGGGCCAGAGAGAGGGTCTTTAGATTGATGAGCTTGTGAACACAGTTCTTCATGTTCGACGCCTTCACCAAGGTTGTTGCGCAGGCTGATGCCCGCGGTGAATTCCTGAACGCTGGTCAGATCGATGCCCTCGCCGCCATGGTGGCCGAGAGCAACAAGCGCATGGATGCGGTGAACCGCATTACCTCCAATGCGTCCAAGATCGTCACCGGCGCTGCCCGCGACCTGTTCGATCAGCAGCCCGCGCTGATCGCCCCCGGCGGCAACGCCTACACCCACCGCCGCATGGCTGCCTGCCTGCGCGACATGGAGATCATCCTCCGCTACGTGACCTACGCCGTGTTCACCGGCGATGCGTCTGTGCTGGAAGACCGCTGCCTGAACGGCCTGCGTGAGACCTACCTGGCCCTTGGCGTTCCCGGCGCTTCCGTGGCTGAAGGCGTGCGCAAGATGAAGGACGCCGCCATCGCGATCGCCAACGACCGCAACGGCATCACCCCGGGCGACTGCTCCGCTCTGATGAGCGAGATCGGCACCTACTTCGATCGCGCTGCTGCTGCTGTTGCCTGAGGCAACTGCTTGCTGACCCCTCAGGCCTGCCGGAGTCCCATTTCATCGGGGTCCTCCGGCAGGCCTTTCCATTGCAGAGCCAGACGCCGGGCCCAGAGCAGCAGGGGATAGAGCTGCCGGGCCCGTGGCGGTGCGGCAAACACCTGCCGCAACAAGGCCAACAGCGGATCGCTGGGCTGGAGGCGCCGGCAAAGCTCGGCGATTGCGGCGGAACCATGCCACGCCTGATCCCCCTCCAGCAGCACCGCACCGCGGGCCAGATCCAGCCCCCTCGCGGTGAGTTGAGCCCGCAGGGAGTGATCGGAGCGACCATCACGGATCTCCAGATCGGGCAGGCCACCCACCAGCTCGCTGCGCAGAGCGAAATGGCGGCAGAACGGGCAGCCGCCGTCGAACACGAGCACCAACGTCATTGCGCCATCCTGGCGATCAACGCCGCACCGTTGTGAACAACCGCCTCGTTGTGAACAGCCGCCCGTTCCGCTGGCTTCTGTCGCTGTTGATCAGCGTGGTGCTGCCGCTGTGGTGGTGGATTCACCCTGCGCCCAGCCTGGCCGCGCCGGCCAGCGCCCAAGATCCGCCGCCAGCGCACTTCCTATGCGAGGGCGAACCCCTGATGGCTGAGGTGCACATTGGCGCGGTGGATGCGCCTGGCATTCCCAACACGGCCGGTGGCACTGTGCCTGGCGCGTTCATCGTGCTGCAGTGGCGCGGCGTGAGTCTGCAGCTACCCCGCACCAACAACGCCGGCACGCCCAGCTACAGCGATGGCCGCTGGTGGTGGCAAGCCCTGGATCCAGAACACCCGCATTTCGCCCAGCGACGCGGCGATTGGGAGAACTACAGCTGCATAGCCAACTCTTCAATCACCAATCGGGCTTCTCGTTGAAGCCAAGAAACTGCAGCCACCAGCAGAACGATCGCAAGGCCATTAACAACTGCCTTTTGTTGCATCGGCCAGGCAACGTGAGGCGCCGATCGCTAAGACGAGCGATAAGCCCATCAACGTGTCTCATGGCGAATCCCACAGTCGCCCAGTACACCCTCAGCCGGCTGGCGCAGCTGGGGATCGATCGGATCTTCGGTGTGCCGGGCGATTACGCCTTTTCGATCGATGACGCAGCCGAGGAGGTGCCCGGCCTGAGTTGGGTGGCCTGCGCCAATGAACTCAATGCCGCCTACGCGGCCGATGGCTACGCCCGCATCCGCGGGGCAGCGCTGCTCTCCACCACCTACGGCGTGGGTGAACTCTCCGCCATCAATGGCGTGATGGGCAGCAAGGCCCATCGCCTGCCGGTGTTTCATCTGGTGGGCATGCCCAGTGAACGGATCCAGAAGCAGGGGCTGATCACCCACCACAACCTGGGGGATGCGGTGTACGACCGCTTCCAGGCGCTGTCGGCGGAAGCAGCCTGCGTGAGCGCGGTGCTCACGCCCGACAACTGCGTGGATGAGCTCGAGCGCGTGATCCGCGAAGCGCTGCGCCAGAGCAAGCCTGCCTACCTAGTGATCTCAGAGGTGAACGGCGGCCAGCCGGTGCTCGGAACGCCGGTGCAGGGCCATCCGCTCAGCGCCGTGAAGCGGCAGCGCAGCGTGCCCGAAGAACTGGAAGCGGCGGTGGGCACGATCCTGGCGCGCCTTGCGGCAGCGCAGAAACCGGTGGCGGTGCTCACCCACCTGGTGAGCCGCTATGGCATGCGCGATCGGGCCCTGGAGCTGATCCGCAAAACCAATCTGCCCACAGCCCTCACCCCCAACGACAAGGGCACGATCGATGAGTCGATGCCGCAATACGCCGGGCTTTACGCCGGCGACTGGTCATCGTCGGACGCGGTGCGCGATCTGGTGGGCAACGCCGATCTGGTGCTCGACATTGGCGGCATCGTGACCACCGAACTCAACACCGGTCTTTGGACGGGCAACTACGACCCCGCCAAGGTGGTGTCGATCCAGGACAACTTCGTGCGCGCCGGCAGCAAGGTGTTCGTGAATGTGGCGATCGACGATGTGCTCAACGCCCTGTGCGAGCGGGTGAGCACCCGCTGCAACGACCACGGCCTCAAGCTTGAGGCGATGCCGCTGGTGGGAGCCGCCGGCGATGCCACCAGCTCGGCAACGTTCTACCCACGCCTGCAGCGCTGCCTGCGCGCCGGCGACACGCTGGTGATCGAAACCGGCACCTGCATGACCCACCTCAACAAGCTGCTGCTGCCGGAGGGCGTAAGCGCGGAAGGCCAGGGCCTGTGGGGTTCAATCGGCTGGGCCACACCGGCCTGCCTGGGGGTAGCGATGGCCAAAACCTCCGGTCACACCTGGATGGTGACCGGCGATGGCTCCCACCAGCTCACCCTCAATGAGATCGCCGTGATGGGGCGCTATGGCGTGAAGCCGCGCATCTTCGTGCTCAACAACGGCCTTTACGGCGTGGAGGATGTGCTCAGCGAACGCGGCCACGCTTACGACGACCTGGCGCCGGTGAATTACCACCTGCTGCCGGAAGCCTTCGGCTGCCGCAACTGGCTCAGCGCCCGGGTGAGCACCGTGGCGGAACTGGAGGCAGTGCTCGATCAGATCGACGCCCACGACGGCGCCGCCTACATCGAGGTGATGATCCCCAACGAAGAAAGCCAACCGCTGCCCAAGAGCATGATCGACGGTGGCTACAAACTGAACACTCCACCTGTCGGCTGAAGCGCCCATGTCTCTCCCACCCTGGCGGCCGTTGCTGCGCGGCGCCCGCCAGCGGGAGGGGCGCTCCCCCCAGGCGCGCTGGCTGCAGCTGGCCACCTTGGGGAGCGACGGCACGCCACGGGTGCGCACGCTGGTGTTCCGCGGCTGGGGCGGGCCCGCTGAGCTCGATCTGCTCACCGATCGCCGCAGCAGCAAAAGCGCAGAGCTCACGGCCGAACCCCGGGTGGAGCTGTGCTGGCTGCTGCCCAAAGCCCGCTCGCAATTTCGGCTGCGGGGCCAGCGTCTGGCGATGCCAACGCAGGCGATCGAGGAGGCCCGCCAGCAGCACTGGCAGCAGCTCCAACCCGGAGCCCGATCCCTCTGGAGCTGGCCCGAACCGGGCGCACCCTTTGAGGCGGGCGCCGACTTTCCAGCCGAACTCGCGGATGGCACGCCCATGCCCGACTGCTTTGAGCTGATGCGGATCGCCATCGAACAGGTAGAGCTGCTGGAACTCACGGGTCATCCCCACCAGCGCCGGCGCTGGCGGGCGGATTCCGGCTGGGCGGAGGAGCGGCTCAATCCCTGAAGCGCAGGGCTCAGGGCAATTGCTGCTTCAACTCAGCTAACCGGCGGCCATTCACGCCCAGATCCGAATCCCCCAAGCGAGACACCGAACGGGCCTGCAACACAGCGTGGGCCGGGTCAGCAAACAATTCCACATCATCCACAAACCCGAAGAACGCACTCGTGGCGGTGGCATGCAGATAGCCATCAGCCTGCTCCAGGATTTCGGTGCGGGGCATGGATTCGATCACCGGCACCAGAGCAGTCAGTGCCGCCTGGGGATCAGCAACAGACCAATCCACACGGGCGCAATGGGCTGGGCTCAGGCACGGAGAGAGCGCTCCACTGTGAACACCCAGATCCGCAGGCACCGGCCCCTCCCAATGGAACAGCGCCAGGGTGAGCGTGAGCAGCAATGCGGTCATGACTGGGGGGCAGCGGCAGGAGCTGGGGCCGGCGTGATCGAGTCTTCCATGCCCAGATCGATCTCACCGATCCAAAGCAGCAGCCCGGCGATGCAGGCGAGAGCGGCCAGTAGCAGCAGCCAATGACGGCGATCCATGGGGTTCAACGCACCTGGTTAGTTTGAGCCGCCTACCGGCCACCGCGGCATGCAAGCCCCCGCCCCTCTGCTGCAACGCCTGCAAGCCACAGCCGGCATGGAAGGCGGGCGCCGCTTGGTGTTGCTGCTGAGCCAGCTCGGCGACTTCGACTCGATGGAGTACGCCCAGGCCCTGGTACCAGCGCTACCCAAGCTGGACGCAGCAGGCATCAAAACCCTGGCGATCGCCATTGGCGACGCCGCCGGGGCAGAGCGGTTCTGCCGCCACACCGGTTTCCCCCGCTCGGCGCTGCAGGTGGATGCCAAGCCCACACTCCATCGAGAGCTGGGGCTCTACGCCGGCCTACAAACGCCAGGTGGGCCCTGGCCGGGGCTGCTGTTGATGTGCGCGGGTATCGGATCGCCGGGCACCTTGGCGGAGGTGCTGCGCGGCTACACCGGCGATCGCAGCGCCCCACAGCGGATCGACAGCCCCCTGTTTCGCCTGGCCGGTGGCGAGGGATTTCAACGGCCGTTTGAGCTTGCCACCGTGCGGCTGCGCAACATGACGGAGGTGCTGAGCCACTGGCACACCTACGTGCCGAGCGACGCCTTCATCACCCAGCGTGGCGGCACCTTCTTGATCAATGGCGATGGCACCTTGCTCTATAGCCACCGCGACCAGGGGATTCTGGGCTTCTCCGCCACGATGAACCAACCGCTCAGCTTCCTTGAGCCTTACCTCACCACCACGGCGGGCTGAGAAACTGAGCCACCCGCATCGGTGTGATGTCGCTTGATCAGCTGAAAGCCTTCCTGGCCCGCATGCAAGACGATGCCGCCCTCAAGAGCGAGGTGCTGGGTGCTGCCACCGCCGACGATGTGGCCCAGATCGGCCTGAAGCTGGGCTTTGAGTTCTCCGGCGATGAGTTGCTGCGCGTGTCGGGCAAGAAATTCGACCGGGTCACCGTTCGCAAAAACGACATCCCGGGCGAATACAACTGATCGCTGTAGTCTTCAGGCCAGGCGCTGATAGGCGAGTGGCTGGCGTGGCTCCTGGTTGAGGCTCCACACACCAGCTCCCAGGGCCACCAGCCCCTGCAGCAGCGCCCCGCGATCACCGCTGTTGAGCCACTGAGCCTTGAGGGCCGGCAGATCCTCCTGCAGCGCTTCGATCGGCACTGCCACCACCAGCAGGCTGTGATCTCCCGCCGCACGGCTCAGCGCCCCTTGATCGCTGCGCTGCCACACCCGCACCAGCAGCTCCAGCGCCTGCTGGCGGCCCACCTCACCGGGATCCCCATCGGCCGCCAGCGGCTCCCGCAGCGACTTGCCCTGCAACGGCATCGCCCGCTCGCCGTTCTGCTCCAGCAGGGCCAGGGCGATCAGATAAGGAGCGTCGGCCATGGGTGTTAGAGCAGCGAATGCCAGTGACACAGTGGGCCTTGCCCAGCCCCGATGGCTAGCCCTTTGGCCAAACCGTTGCGCACAAAATCCTTGGCGATTTGCACGGCTTCCAACAGCGCTTGGCCCTTGGCGAGCTCAGCGGTGAGCGCGGCCCCGAGCGTGCAGCCACTGCCATGGCTGTGGGGGGTGTCCACTGGCGCGTGCATGAGCCATTGGCCGGAGCCGCTGCGCTGCAGCAGGTAATCGCGCCCGCGCAGTTCCGCTAAACCGCCGCCCTTGATCAGCACCGCCTGCGGCCCCAGCTCCAGCAGACGCTCAGCGGCGCGCTCCACATCAGCGGCACCCTCCATCGCCTCACCGCTGAGCAAGCGGGCTTCATGGATGTTGGGCGTGATCAGCGCCGCCAGGGGCAGCAGCCGCTGGCGGTAGGCCTCGATCGCCTCCGGCTCCAGCAGCACCGAGCCCGCGCGCGACACCATCACCGGATCGATCAGGCACGGGAGGGTGAGTGGCGCCAAGGCCTGAGCCGTGGCCTCGATCAGAGCGCTGTTCAACAGCATCCCCGTTTTCAGGGCCGCCACAGGCAGGTCGCTCAGCACCGCTTCGATCTGAGCGGTGAGCGCCTCGGGGGGCAGTGCATCCACCCGGCTGACGCCACAGGTGTTTTGGGCCGTCACGCAGGTGATGGCACTGCATCCATGCACCTGCAGGGCCAGGAAGGTTTTCAGATCGGCCTGGATGCCGGCGCCACCACCGGAATCACTGCCACCGATCGTGAGGGCGATCGCCGGAACCATGGGGGATCAGGGGCTGCCGTGATCCTGAATCAACCGCCGCCAGGGCTGCGGCGCTCACCACCAAAGCCAGCAGCCACCAACGCCAACGGCCACGGCTTGGCAAGGCAGGCAGCCATCGCTTTCCCGTTCCCCCACGCTTCACCCCCTGCAAAGGCGTGCCGCAGCGGCCGCACACCATCCGTCCGCCCAGGCTGCGGTCGGCCCGGACGGACCAGCTGCCGCAGCGCGGACAGGCCATGGCTACAGAGGCGAGCTATGGCGCCCATGTTGGCGAATCCAAGGGCCGTTGATGGACGATGTGAAACAGTCGCTCGCTCCGATCGCGCGACCACGTGTACAGCGCCAGATGCTCCAGCCGTAGCGGTTGGGAGGGAAGGGGCGCTGTTGCCATCCAGGCCTGCATGGGCTGCATCCATGGCGCCGACTCCCGGCGTTTGGGCCGCAGGAGCGTGACATGGGGCAGCGGCGGCCGGCGTGAGGCCGCGCAACCTGCAGCCTCGAGAGCAATCGCCCCCCAATGGGCCAATAGCCGCTCCAGTTCCACCCGCCCCTGATCGAGCAGCAGGCCATAGGCGGAAGCTTGCTGCGCCGGCCCCAAGGCACGCCAGGAGCCGGCACTCACGCTGGGAGCGGCGCTGGCGAGTGGAGCCAGAGCCAACCAGGCGGCCTCGGCTCGGGCGGCCCCGCAGGGCCCCAAAAAGGCCACGGTGAGATGCAACTCGGCGGGATGAAAGCGCCGTAGCTCAGGCGGTGCCGAACACGAAGCCTGGTGCCATTCCGCCTGCAGCGGCAGCGGCAGTGCGATGAACCAGTTGGGCCTGCTCACCCCGGCTCAGCCAGCGTCCACACAGCAAGGCCACCACCGCGGCCACGGGCCGCCAGCCAGCCACTTGGATCACGGGCGATCAGCGCAAAGAACGGCATGCGTTTTGGAGCGGGTGCCGGAAGCTCCCGCTGGATGAACAGCCGGCCGCCCAGGCTCACCTGCAACTGCTGGAAGCTGAACTGCAGCAGCGGCCTGCGGCCCAGCAACTGGCCAACACCGCGGAAGCGCAGTTCAAACGGGCCCAGATTCACGGCGTTGCTCAGCGCCAACCCCTCGGCATCGGTGCTGATCTCCAGCCGAGCCGACAGCCCCCGCAGCAGCCAGCCACTGAAGGCAGACGGTCTGCGGCCGCCTTTGGGCCACACCAGCTCCAGCTGCCAACAGCCCTGAAGAGCCTGCGCATCCAACCCTGTGCCCTGCTCGCCCGCCTGGCGCTCCAGGGCCAGCAGCTGCTCAGCGCTGGGCGTGGCGATGGCCGGAGCACTCATGACGCTTTGGTGGCTATGACGGCGAAGAATGGATCACCCTTGCCCCCCACCAGCCCCTTCCAGCCCACGGCGCGGGTTTCCTCCGCCACGATCTCGGGCTTGGCCCAGCCCTGGGCCATCAACACCTCCGCCACATAGGTGAGGTGATCGCGATCGCTGCCATCGGCCCAGATCTGCGGTGCCTTGGTGAAAAACATCCGATTCGAAAACGCCACGATCAGCTGACCGCCGGGCCGAGTGATCCGGAGCAGCTCCGATGCGATCGCTTCCGGGTATTGGAGGTATTGCCAGCCCGCCACGATCAGCACCGCATCCACGCTCTCGCTTTTGAGCGGGATCTCCTGGTTGAGGTTGAGGTTCTGCAGCCAATGGCTATCAAACCGCTTGTTGGCCGCGAGCTCCTTCTCATTGAGCCCATGGCCGATCACCCGCTCGTAGATCACGTCGTCCGGCAGGTGCGACACCCAGCTCGACATCAAATCCAGCACCACCGCCCGCGCCGGGATGCGCTCGCGATACAGCTCGGTGAGACGGGCACGGAAGGCCTCATCGAGATGCTGCACGAAGCGCGGCTCGGCGTAGAAGAGCTGGTCGTCGCTGCTATCCCACTTGCGGCGCTGCGCCTCGCTAAGCACCTGAACCGCCACCCATTCACCTGCAAATCGGTGGCGACGCTAACGGTGCCGATCCAGCTCTGAGCGCCCACACTGCAGGTAGCCGCAGCACCTGTATGCCACGCCCTAGGGCCGTCCTGGCTGCCGCCTCCGCGCTACCTATGGCCCTGATCCAGCCATCCCTGGCCGAGCCAGGCGATTGCAGCCAAGCCGGAACCACTGTGGAGATAGCGAGCTGCGTGCGAACAGCCCTGGAGGCCAAAGACAAGGCGTTGAAACAAGCCATGCAGGCCATCGCCAGCGAGGCTGCAGCGGTGCCGAGCGAGGACTTCCTGCCCCTCTGGAAAGACACACTCACCGGCATGTTCAACAGCAGCGTCGATCCAGCTGTGCAGTTCGAACAGTTCCGTGCAGCCCGCTCACAGGCCTGCGTGTTCATGAATTCCCTGGCCCTTCAAGGAACCGGCTTCGGGATCTTCGTGACCAATTGCGAGATCAAGCTCACCAACGTGCTCCTGGAGAAACTTGGCAACTGATCTGGCCGTGATCGGCGCCGGCACCGCCGGCTGCGCCCTGGCGGCTGCCCTACGGCTCAGGGGCTGGAGTGGATCGATCACGCTGCTGGAGATCGGGCGGGGCCCAGGAGGGCGCACCGCCACGCGGCGATCCCGCCGCGATCCGAACTTCGCCCTCAACCACGGCGCTCCGCTGTTCAACATCAGCACGTCTCCAGAGCCAAGGCTGCTGGAACCGCTGCGCCAGGGCGGCTGGATCGCACCCTTCAACGGTGCACTCGCCAGCCTGGATGGTGAGGGGCGTTTGGGCACGGCCCAACCAGACCCGCTCAGCAGCGGCGCGCTCTGGCAAGGCTCGCCTCAGATGGATGGCCTCTGCCGCGGCCTGCTGGCCCTCGCGCAACAGCACGGGCCAACAACTCTGCAAAGTGGCACGTTGGTGCGGGCGCTGGAACCACGCTCCGATGGCCGATGCTGGCAGCTCTACGGGAGCGAGGGGCAACCGCTGCTGGAGTGCTCCTGGCTGGTGCTCAGTGGCACCCTGCTGGCCCACCCCCGCTGCCAGACGGTGTTCGGCTGGCCGGAGGTTCCGCTGCAGCAGGCCGCTACCCAGCTCGGAGAACAACAGCTGTGTACCGCGGCGACCGCCCTCAGCCAGATCGAATCCACAGCCAGCAGCAACCTGCTGCTCAACCTCGGCGAGCCCGCAGCCGCGGCCTGGCGGCAGCAACTCTGGCGGTTGCTGCAGTTCACAGCCGCCGCGCAGGAGCGCTGGGGCATCCGGCGGGTGTCGCTGCAGCCGATGGCCAGCGGGCGCTGGGGCGTGGTGGTGGAATCCAGCGCCGCCTTCGCTGAGCGGCATCTGCAGGTGTATGGCTCGCGCTCCTCAGCCGCCCAGGTGCTGGGGGCCGCACCAGCCCCCGAGGCCGAGGCCCAGGTGATCAAAGCGCTGGATCGCAACCTTCAACTTGCCCTGGGCCTGAGCACCGCCGGCGCCGATCGCCAACTGATGCGCTGGGGTGCCGCCTTCCCCCAGCCGCCAGGCCTGCCCCCTGAACTCAGCCTCTGCCCAGACAGCCGCATTGGCTTCTGCGGCGATGCGATCGCTGGCCTCGGCTTTGGCCGGGTGGAAGGGGCCCTGCGCAGCGCTGAAGCGCTGGCCGAGCGACTGCTGCCCCTGTTGCGCAGCGGCGCTTAAAGCCCCAGCTCGCGAATCAACGCCTTCTGTTGGGCCGCCGGCACAAAGCTGTGGGCCGCCATCGCACCGCTCACAGCCACCGGTGGCACGCCAATGCCCGGGAACACGCCGGCACCGCAGAGCTGAAGCCCCTCGATCGGCGTGCTGCCACCAGGGAATGGCGACTGATCCGCGCCGATGGCCGGGCCATAGCTCCCCTGGTGCACGCGCAGATAACGGCGATGGGTGAGCGGCGTGCCCTGCAGTTCGAGCACGATGCGATCCGCCAGATCCGGCACCAGCTGGCTGAACACCTCGCGGAAGATGCCGCAGCGCTCCGCCTTCAAGGCCTCATAGGCCGCGCTGCCGGGCTCGAGATCGCGCCAGAGCTCCCAGGGTTCGTTAGCCGGGCTGTAGGCATGCAGCAGCTGATGGCCCTCGGGCGCCAGCTGCGGATCAAGCCGTGAGGGCATCGAGAACACGAGCATGTTGCGCTCCGCACCGATGCCGCGCTCCCAGTCGCCCACCCACACGTGGTGAATCGGTAGCTCGTCAACCGCCTCGCCACCGCGCAACCCCACATGCCAGTGCAGAAAGCTGGCGCAGGCCGGCGTCGCGGCGGTCTGCCGGCGCCAGCGCCGCGGCACGCCCTCCTCGGGCAGCAGGGCCAGCGTGTCCCAGGGGCTGGCATTGCTCACCACACCGAGCCGTGCATCGAGTTGCTCGCCGTTCTCCAGCTCCACGCCGATGGCGCGGTTGCCATCCAAGCGGATCTGGCCCACAGGGGCCTTGCAGCGCAGCTCGCCGCCATGGCGCCGCAAACCGCGCACCAGCGCTTCGGCCACCGCGGCGCTGCCGCCGATGGGGTAGTCGAGGCTGGCGTTCGGCTCAAACCACTCGCCAAACAGGGTGGCCATGGCGGCGGCGCTGGTCTGATCCATCGGCAGGCCGGAGATCAGGAAACAGAGCATCTCCACCCAATGGAGCAGGAAGGGATCGCGCAGATGCCGCCGCGCCATCGGCCCGAAGGCCCCGCCCAGAGCGGCCAGCCGCGGCGCCTGGCGCAGCAGCGTGGCTGAGCCGCGCGCACCCAACACTCCGGCCATACCCAGGCCAGGCCGCATCGCCAGCAGCGGCAGCGATCCAGCGGCGCGGCAGTAGGGCTCCAGCCAGGCCATGAAGGCTTGCCATTCCTGCGCAGCCGCCGGCCCCCTCAGCTGGCGCACCGCCTCCAAAAACGGCTCGGCCCCCACACCGATGCGCAGCTGCCCCTCCGGCAGCAGCAGCCCCCACTCCTCGTAGCGCACCACCGGCACCGTTTCCCCCACCGCCCTCAGCACCTGGGCGAGGGGATTGGCGGAGGGCCAGCGCCCCAGGCCGCTCCAGAGCGAGGGGCCGGATTCGAACTGAAAGCCGCGGCGCTCAAAGCCGTGGGCCGCGCCACCGGGGCGATCGTGGGCCTCGAGCACCAGCACCTCGAGGCCATGGCGCGCAGCCAGGGCGCCGCAGCAGAGGCCCCCCAGGCCGCTGCCCACAACGATCAGATCGGGATTCTGCTGGGCGTTCAGGGCCGCTCGTTCGCGCTGCCCTTCAGTGTGCAGCCCGGCGCCAGAGCCCGAGCCATTCGTTGTCACGCGGTTGATTGTCGGGGCCTGGGGAGGAATTGGTGGCGGGCTGCCACACCTCCTGGCTGAAACCAGCCGCTGTGAAGTCGGACACCAGCTGGTGAGCATCGCTGCCATAGGGCGGCCCGCCCGGGCGGCCATGGCACCAGAACAACCCGAGCAGCCAGCCTTGGGGCTTGATCAGCCGCGCCACGCTCTGGCGGTAAGCCGGCCGCAGGCCTGGATCAATGGCGCAATAACAGGTGTGCTCCAGCACCCCATCGCAGCTGCCTGGGCCTAATCCCGCCGCCGCCAACGCAGCCTCATCCATGAGATCCGCCTGAAGCCAACACAGGCGAGCGGGCTGCTCACCATGCAAACGGCGCGCCTCCGCGATCGCCTCGGCACTGAAATCCAACCCCACCACGGCAAAACCCAGGGAAGCCAGGAACGCAGCTTCATGGCCGCGGCCGCAGCCCGGCACCAGCACCTGAGCGGGCGGCTTCGGGGCCTGGGTGTGTTCCTCAAGAAACGTCTGCAGTGGGGGTGCCGGAGCACCCAGCTCCCAGCGATCGCTGCCCTCGCGGTAGCGCTGATCCCACCAGGAGCCGGTATCGGGAGCAGGGGAGTGGGTCATGGCAACAACTCAATCAGCAGGGCAGAGGCGGGTGCGATCAAACAGCGACCAATCGATACCGGGTTCGCCGTTGATGTTGTGCAGCATGTCGACAAAGCAGCAGCCGAAGGCGATGCGCTCCGCTGGCCAGCTGGTGCGAGCATGCACCGGACGCTCCAAGGTTTCATCGATCCCCGAGAAGGCCACCACCAGCTCTGCATTGAGCTCCCGCAACTGATCCGGACCCATCCCATGCAGCGGACTGCTGGCATCGATGCGGTGCATGGCCGTCCAAATCAACAAAAAGGCAATGCCCTGATCGCGCTCTAGAGCCAACGGCTTGAGACGGCGCATGCGATGGCCCTCAGCGCTCACCTCATCCACCGAGAGAAACAGCCGCAACCGTGCCTCCAGCAACCCATTGCGGCGTTCATTGGCCAAACGAAACGCCAACGTGGGCGAGCCGTTGTAGGTGTGAACCACCGCCAGATGGGAGAAGCGAATCCGCGCTGTGCTCCGTGAAAAGCGCGCGAAGGCCAACCCGGTGGTGAGGGCGATGAACAGCAACCCACTCAGGGATTCCGCCGTGACCACGAGATGGGCGTAAAGGCTCACCGGGTGCAGCACGCCGTAGCCAATGGAGCCGAGGGTTTGCACACTGAAGAAAAAGGCCTCAACGAAGCTCACGGCCTCGCCGCTTGCGCCACCGATCCCGGCTGGATCCAGCACGTATAAACCCGCAAACAGGAGGTTGATCGCGAGGTAAACCAGCGCCACCAAGGCCAAAAAGGCCGGCCACGACATCGCCAGCGCCAGGAGATAGGGCTCACGCCAGTGACGCAGCCAGCCAGCGCGACGATCCAGAGACACCAAGAGACCGGATCGTCGACGCAGCCGCTGAACGGTGCGATCGGGTGGGGATGGTGTCATCGGAGCGCTCAGTCGATCAATGCCCCCTCCATCTGGGCATCCTGCAATTCGGTATCGCGCAGATCGCAGTCGCGCAGATCGGCTCCGCGCAGATCACAACCGCGCAGATTGGCCCCATAGAGGCAACTGCCCTTCAAGATTGCAGCGTGCAGGTTGGCACCCTGAAGCAACGCAAAACTGAGATCGGCTCCGGAAAAATCGGCATAGCCGAGGTCGGTGAGTTGATCCAAACCTGAACGGAAGTCGGCTTCCACGAGCCGGGCACGGCGCCAGCAACTCCTCGCCGCCACCACGCCACGCAGGCAACAGCGGTGCATCAGCGCATGGCTGAAATTGGCCCCCTGCAGCCGTGATCCCGACAGATCCGCTTCATGCCAGTACGACGATGACGCATCCAGCTCCGAGAGATCGGCACCCCAGATCAAGGCCTGCTGAAAGCAACAGCGATGGGCCTGCGCTCCTCGCAAGGTGGCGTGGCCGAAGCGAGCTTCTTTGAAACAGCTGCCATCCAGATTGCAGCCGGACAGGTCGAGGTCGAGACCATCGATCTCGCCAAACTTCAGAGAGCGGAGGTCTTTCTCTCCAGCTGCCAAGGCCGCACGAAGCTGCTCCAGATCAGTGGGCTGGGACCCCATCAGAGGATCGCGGCCAATGCATCCAGTTGCTGACGGCGCGAGGCGAGCAACAGCTTCTCGGCCTGGGCCAGCAACTTGAACACGGCTTTGTCGTTCACCTCGTAGAACACGAGCGACCCCTCCGGCCGGCGCTGCACCACACCGGCAATGGTGAGCAGCTTGAGGTGCTTCGACACCAAAGCCTGACTGAGCCCGGTCTTCTCCACCACAGCCGTGACATTGAGCGGGCCACCTCGCAGAGCCTCGAGCACCGCCAGGCGATTGGGCTCCGAAAACACCTTGAAGTATTCAGCGAGGTGCTCCATAGCCCCACGGGTCACGCAGGAGCAGGATAGCGCGCTCCAGCGCTCCAGTGATCTCACTGTTGCGGCATATGCAGAATCACGATGCCGTTATATGCTGAATTGCTTTGCTTCGGAGGCCTGCTCCATGGCTGCGCTGCTCGCTGAACCCGTCCGCACCAAGTCCCGGCCGTGGCCTCGGCATTGAAGCCATGCATGAGCGCAACGCACACAACTTCCCGCTCGATCTGGCCGCAGCCAGCGTTGAGCCCGTGGCTCTCAGCGCACCCGCGATCGGTTAGTGGGGCTTTGAACCCCGCCCAGCTGATGGAGGGCACCAGGGGCCTGGCTACGGCCAGGCCCTTTTCCGTTCCATGGAGCCGCGGGAGCGGATACGGATTTCCCTGGCGTCCAGCAGCAAGGAGGCGATCGATCTGTTCAATCGCCATCCCGGCATCAACGGCCCGTGGGAACCGGCGCGCTGCACCGCTCGGAACGCGCTCCGAAGCATCGAGCACCTGACACCACCCCTAGCGTCCAAGCCGGAGAGCGGCATGCAGATCTAGTGGAAGCGATCTAACGTGTCGCTGCGCAATCCGATCGCGCCTGTCAACGGAATCCATGCGTCAACTGCTTCAGACGCTCGCCGCCCCTCTGCCACAGAGCGCACCCCAAGCCGCCCCTTTTGTGTATGTGACGGCCATCAGCTCGAACGCAGGCCTGACCCGCTCCCTGGCCGGAATCATCCTCATCTCGCGCGAGATGGGCTTTGAGCGCGAAGCGGAAACCCTTTATTCCGGCGACGCGCAAAGCGCCACGTTTCACGCCCTGCATCGCGACAGTGCCACGTCGTTAGCTGTTGAAGTCTGCCCGCCGAGAAACACCGTATCGATCGCGGTGGCCGGCGACGACGACACCATCACCTACCAGCTTTTTCTGGAAGCCGACCATCGCCTCTTCGGTTGTTGCTGAGCGCGGACTTAGGCCACCTTGAACTGCTGCAGCTGCGCTTCCAGCCGCTGCTTCAGGCGACCTTGCACCAGCGCACACAACTCGTCCACGAGATCGCCCTCCGCCTGCCAGATCGTGCGGGCCCCATCGCGCTCGCAGCACACCAAGCCAGCGCGTTGCAGCTGACCAAGTTGCCGGCTGATGTGCGACTGGGAAAAGCCAGTGGCCTCGATCAAGGTGGCCACATCGGTGGGCCCCTGCTTGAGGTGACAGAGCAACTGCAGCCGGGCCGGCTCGCTCAGGATCCGAAAAAACTGGCTGTACTCCTCAAGCAGCTGAGGAGACGGCATGGACCCAGCGGCAGCCATGACGTTCACCTATGACGATAGAAGCATTATGCCCGCGTCAACCCCGATGGATCCACGTCGGTTCTGGGACAGCCGCTACGCCGAAGCGGATTGGACCTACGGCTGAGAGCCCAACGACTTCCTCCGTGAGCAGGCACAGCAGCTGCAGACCAGCGAGGCCCTTTGCCTGGTGGAGGGCCAGGGCCGCAATGCCGTGTATCTGGCCAGCCTCGGGCACCGGGTCACCGCACAAGATCTCAGCCCAGTGGGCCTGGAGCGGGCCGAACAACTGGCGCAGCAGCGCGGCGCAACCATCGAATGCCTCTGCTGCAATCTCAACGACCTCCAGCTCGAAGCCGAGAGCACCGACCTGGTTGTGGCGATCTGGATGCACCTGCCTCCAGACCTCCGCGGCCGGGTGCACGCCCAGGCGCTACGCGCCCTGCGCCCCGGCGGACACTTGATCCTGGAGGCCTACACCCCACGCCAGCAGCGCTTCGGCACCGGTGGCCCACCAACCGCGGAGCTGCTGATCGAACCCGATCAAGTGCGCACTGAATGGCAGGGCCTCGACTGGCTGCTGCTGCGGGAACAGGAACGCTGGATCGAAGAGGGGCCCTATCACCGCGGCCAAAGCGCCGTGGTGCAGGCGGTTGGCCGCAAGCCACGTCGCGACCGAGCACATCCACCCATTGCGGCAATGGGGCTATGCGTGTATCGTCATACCAGTGTGTGACGGTTCACCCATGCCCGCAACCACCGCTGCCGCCCCCCTGATCTCCCTCGCCGCGGCGGCTGGCGGCAGCACCCTGCTGTTCCGCCAGCTGTTTGATGCCGCCACCGGCACCTTCACCTATCTCCTGGCCGACGTGCCCAGCCGCCAGGGCGTGCTGATCGATCCGGTGTTCGAACAGCACAGCCGCGACCTCTCCCTGATCCATGAACTGGGCATCGAGCTCGTGGCCTCGATCGACACCCACGCCCATGCCGACCATGTGACCGGCAGCTGGTTGATGCATGAAGCCAGCGGCTGTGCGATCGGCCTGGCCGCCGCCGCCCGCGCCGAAAACGTGACGCAGCCCCTCCATCACGGTGATCGGGTGAGCTTCGGCAACCGCTACGTGGAGGTGCGCAGCACCCCCGGCCACACCGATGGCTGCATCAGCTTCGTGCTCGACGACCACTCCATGGCCTTCACCGGCGATGCCCTGTTGGTGCGGGGCTGCGGCCGCTGCGATTTCCAGCAGGGCAATGCCCACACCCTCTGGACCTCGATCACCGAGCAGATCTTCTCGCTGCCGGATGCCTGCCTGCTCTACCCCGGCCACGACTACACCGGGCGCACCGTGTCGTCGGTGGTGGAGGAAAAGGCCTTCAACGCCCGCCTCGGCGGTGCCGCCACCGAACGCGACTTCGTGGGCCACATGCAGAACATGAAGCTCCCCCACCCCCACAAGATCGCCGAGGCCCTGCCGGGCAATATGCGCTCCGGCAAGCCGCGGCAGGCCGAGGCCCGCAGCGCCTGGGCTCCGGTGCAGCGCAGCTATGCCGGCCTGCCCGAACTGGCACCGGCCTGGGTGGCGGCCCACCGGCCGGAGCTCACGATCCTCGATGTGCGCTCGCCCGAAGAACTGCAGGGGCCGGATGGCCACATCAGCGGCAGCCTCAACATCCCCCTGCCGGAGCTGGAGCAGCGCCGCCAGGAGATCCCTTCCGGCAAGCCGGTGGTGGTGGTGTGCCATTCCGGCAGCCGCTCGGCCCTCGCCACCCAGCAACTGCTCAAAGAGGGCTTCAGCGAGGTGGCCAACCTGCGCGGCGGCCTGAGCCGTTGGAGCGATGAGGGCTACCCGCTGGCCGGCGCCGTGGCGCTCTGAACACCTCTTTGTTTCGTGATCACCGTTCCCCCTTCCGATCCATGAGCACCAGCATTTCCGCCCAAAACCTCGCCGATCAACTGGCCAGCAAGCAGGTCACCGTGATCGATGTGCGCGAGCCGATGGAATACGCCAGCGGCCACATCGCCGGCAGCATGAATGTGCCCCTCGGCCGCCTGCATCAGGCCGACCTGCCCCAGGGCCCCCTGGTGCTGGTGTGCCAAAGCGGCAACCGCAGTGCCCAGGGCCTCAACCGCCTGCTCGACCGCGGCCATCCCCATTCCGTGGTGGATCTGGCGGGTGGCCTGCCCAACTGGCAGCAGGCCGGCTACCCGGTGCGCAAGCTCAAGAACGCTCCCCTGCCGCTGATGCGGCAGGTGCAGATCGCCGCTGGTTCCCTGATCCTGCTGGGGCTGATCCTCAGCAACACCGTGGCCCCCGGCTGGATTGCCCTCACCTGGTTTGTGGGCGCGGGCCTCACCTTCGCCGGCGTGAGTGGCTTCTGCGGCATGGCCCGGCTGCTCGCCGTGATGCCCTGGAACAAGGTGTCGATCTGATGGCCCTCAGCGCTCTGCTCCTGCTCGGCCTCGGCGGAGGCCTGATCGGCTTTCTGCTCTCCGTGCTCGGGGCCGGCGGCTCGATCCTGCTGTTGCCTCTGTTGGTGAGTGGCGCGGCCTTGCCCACCCGCGAGGCGGTGCCCCTCTCGCTGCTGGTGGTGATGCTGCTGGCCCTGGCCAACCTGGGGCCCTATGTGCGCCGCGGCCAGTTCGCGCTCAAACCGGCCTTGATCCTGGGGGTTCCGGCCCTGGCGGGCAGCTGGCTGGGGGGCAGTTGGGTGAAGGCCGGGCTGATTCCTGAGCCGGTGCAGCTCGGGGTGTTCAGCGCGGCGGCGCTCGTGGCCTCCTGGCTGCTGACCCGCGGCTCCAGTGGCAGCACCGGCGCGCGGCCTCGCCCAGCGCTGCTGGCGATCCAGGGGATTCTGGTGGGCCTGCTCACAGGCATTGCCGGCGTGGGCGGCGGCTTTGCAATCGTGCCCGCCCTGGTGCTGTTGGCGGGGCTGCCGATGCAACTGGCCAGCGGCACCAGCTTGCTGCTCATTGCCGTGAATGCCCTAGTGGCCCTCGGTGCCCTCGGCCACTGGCCAGCCCAGAGCCTGCCGCTGATGGTGCCCCTGCTCGCCGGCGGCGCCCTGGGTGCCGTAGTGGGGCAAAGGCTGGCGCCCCATCTCAGCGATCGCCGCCTGCGCCAGGGCTTTTCGATCCTGCTGATCGGCTCGGCGCTCCTGAGCGGTGTGGAGGCCTGGAAACGTCAGCCCCAAGCGGAGCGTGATGAACAGGCCCAGCGCCGCGCGCCTGCGCTGCTGAGCACCACCCATTCACACCAGATCTGATCGCTCGCCCGTACCCACACACCATGACCAACCGCACCTTTCGCTTCCGGCTGCGCAGCAGCCATCGTGCGCCCGAACGCACCACCCAAGATCTGGTGGTGGAGTTCCTCAGTGATTCGGGCCTCTGGGAACCGCAGCAGCTCAGCTTTTCGATGCCCGGCTTCCGGATCTATCTGATCTCGCTGCTGCTCTGTCAGCACTTCTATCTGGTGGCCAATGCCCGCGAGAAGGCCATCCCGCTGCAGGAGGTGCAGGCTGATTTCAACGTGACCACCAGCAGCGAATGGATCATCGCCAGCGTGGAAGGAGCGTTTCGAATCCGGCTGGATCCAGGGGCAGACCCGGCCGAACAGCCCCTGGCCAGCGCTGAGGTGATGGCCTTCATGGAAGAACGGATGAAGCTCTGCCCGATCTCCAAAAACCTGCCGGAATCGGTGAGCAAAACGATCAACGTCAGCAGCGTGGCGTAGGGCATCGAGAATCGGCTTGATCCGCTGCTGATCAGCCCATGCCTGAAACCACCACGCAGCCCATCGAGCATTGCCCGCGCTTCCCTGAGCACTGCTCGCTCGAGTGCATGGAGCGCATGCGGGCTGAGTTCGGCAGCTACACGCTGAATGAGCCCCCCTTTAAAGACTGGTGCCCGATGGCGAAGGCGCTGCAGCGGCAGGAGGAGGAACGGCGGCGCTTTGAGGACCAGCAACGGAAGGCCTTGCACCACCAGGAATTCCCCGACGACCCACTGGACTAAGCCGCGACCAGCCGTACAGTGTCCGTACGCGTCGGATGGTACCTGCGTTGATCAGCGCCAAGCCGCAAGGTCGCCGCCCGGCCAAGACCAGCCGCATCGAGCTGCGGGCCACAGAACACGACCGCGATCTACTGGATCAGGCCGCGGCAGCCCTCGGCACCGACCGCAGCTCCTTCCTTCTGGCCCAGGGGCGACTGGCGGCCCAGCGGGTGCTGGCCGACCGCGAGCGGTTTGTCCTTGACGCCGATGCCCAGCAGGAATGGGAGCGGATCAATAGCCGCCCGGCCCGCAGGCTGCCAGGACTGACGCGGCTGCGGGAGCGGCCCTCTCCGTTTGTCACCCCAGCGGCGGACCAGCCCGAGGGATGAGCCGCTACCAACCACCAGAGCTACTGGCGGCCCGTCACCAGCTCGCAGATTCCCGCTGCCGATCGCAGGAACAGACAGCCTGGCTGGTGGAGGTGGCCCGGCAGGCCCATGGAGCTGGCACCACCCGGGTGTTTGTCGTCACCGAAGTGGACCAACCCCACGTCGTTGCCTACTACGCCTGGTGCATGGCGAGCGTGGCGATCGCGGAGCTGCCAGATCGGCTGCGCCGTGGCGTCGGTCGCTACCCCCAGCCCATCGCCCTGCTGGCTCGTCTGGGGGTCGACGAACGCCATGAAGGCCAGGGCCTCGGTGCGGCCCTGCTGCTCGATGCGATCACCAGAGTTGCCGGCCTCAGTGAGGCCATCGGCTGCCGCGGCTTGCTGGTCCATGCGGAATCCGAGCAGGGCCGGAGCTTCTATGAGCACCTGCTGCCGGAGTTTGAGCGCTCACCCACCGACCCCTTGCATCTGCTGCTGCTGCTCAAGGACATCCGCCGCACGCTGGGGCTCTAGGCCGCCACCAAGGGCGCCGACTCCACCAGGGCCGGAGCCAGGCGCAGGCAGCTGTCGCCGGCAGGAACCTCAATCAGGTTGGCCTGACGGATCTTGGAGATCATCCGGGTGGTGGTCACCCGGGTGGCGCCGATCAGCTCACCGATGCGTTCGTGGGTGAGGCGGAACGGCAAATCACACCAGTCGCCGCAGCGGCGTCCCATGCGGCGCACCAACAGGCTGAGCAGGGCATGCAGGCGCTGCTCAGCGTTGCCGAGGTGGCGGATGCGCAGCAGCTGCAGCGTCCACTCATTCACCGGATCAAAGCCCCCCTCCGCCGCAGGCACCGCTTCAGTTCTGAACAGCAGCGGCGTGAGGGCCTCCACGCACACCCCTTCACTGCAGAGGCGATCGGTGCGCAGCTGATCACCGGGCTGAAGAAACGCCAGCGTCATCCCCTCGGTTTCCTCGCAGGGGCAATACACGCGCGCCATGCCCTCGAGCACCTCAATGCAGCTGCCCTCGGGACGCAGCGCAGGATCGAGCAGCACGGCCTGCCCCACCGGCATCCGCACGGCGTTCACAGGGGACTCAGGAAGGAAACGGAAGCTCATGGACCCAGCCAAAGCAGGGCTAATTGCGAATGCGTCGCAATGTAGAGAAGCCTCGCGCTTTTTGCAAGCGATTCTCAGTAACAACTGGCAACTGCGAAGACACGGCGCAGCGAAGCCGGCATCAGCGCGCAAAAAAGGGGGCCGGAGGCCCCCACAGGAACGGATCGAGCCGGAAAGGGCTACGCCACGTTCAGCCCCGAGGAAGGCCCCAGGATCGGATCGTCCAGGTTCACCAGCGGCAGGATCGGGTTGGCGGTGTAGTCGGGGGAGAACGGACTCCAGCCCGGCAGGCCATCGAAATCAGGGTTCATCAGCGGGCGACCAAAGAACTCGTTGGTCTTGGTCATCAGATAGTTCCCGATGTTTTGCCCGGTAATAAAGGAGGCGCCGGTGGCCGCAGGGGTGTGAACCCCCCAGAACAGGCGGCTCTGGGCGGCCTCCATCGCCACTTCGCGGAACGACGACCAGCGCTTGCCCGTCACAGGGTCGTTGTAACCGCGATAGGAGCGCTTGGTGCCTTGGAGGGTTTGCGAACCGCCGGAGAAGGGAACGTCCTTACCAAAATAGGCATCCATCACCGATGACCAGGCGCCATAAATGTCCGAGTGGCCCGAGACATAGTCAGGGAACGGCGGGCTGGATTGCCCAGGAGTGATGGAATTCAGGCCAGAAGTCCAGAGCGGATCGTAAACGACACCTTTACCTGCCACATGCGCATATTCCCTGATCACCTGCTCGGGCCTGGGGATCAGATTGGTCCACTTGTCATACCAAGCCGCCGTGGTGGCATCAGCAATCGCCGTATGCATTGCCGCAAACAGCTGGGCATTTTCCTGAAGGGTGTTGCCTCGTTGAACGGCCAGGGCCATCGCCATGTAGTTGGGAAGGCCCCAGGGCTGCCAGGAATCGGCTTCATCCTGCGAATAGAACGCGCCGATCTCGGTTTGATCAGGGGTGCGTGCATTTTGCGTGCGGGATGTGCCCTGCTGCACGCCATAAACCCGCGCCGTTTCATATTCACGCGCGTAGCGGTAGCCATCGTTCTGATCAGGGCGGTAATCCAACCTCAGATCGATGTCACCATCAGGTCCGGTGATGAACAGTTTGTCCTGATTGGCTGTGGCTGAATAGGGGGCAGCCGAATCACCCGGCAGAATGAACGGAAGCACGTTGCCCCGGTTCGGGCCACCCAGCTGACCTGCCGCGCCACCGGTTGCAGCGGGCTGCCATACAAAGGCTGAAGGATCGGCCGGCAGCTTGAAGGGAGTGTCGTCGTAGGTGCCATCGTCGGCGCGCGAGGCGATCATCTGATCAGCTACGCGCCGGCCATAGGCCTCGCTACTACGCAGAGCTTTGGCAGAAATCGTGCCCTTGATCTCCGCAAGAGAGGACTTGTATTGCTCCTCGAACAGGTCTTTCTGCGAGGGGAACTCATTGGCAAGGATGCGGTAGGAGGCCGCATTCACAGCAGCCTCAGCCGAGAGATTGCCAGGCTTTTGGCTGTAGAGCTTGTTGGAGATGGTGAACAGCGGTCGACCTGCCGACGGGTCTGCCGCTGCGATGTCGTAAGCAGCCGCAGACACCATGGCGGCAATGCGGTTGCCGTTGTAGGGGCCATCAGCTTTCCCCTTCAAACCCTCCAACTGCGTGGAGGTAATGAACGTGGAGACCCAGTCGATCAGCACGTCCGTATTGGGTGCCGACACGCTTTTGGTATCGGTGGCCTGGAAGGCATTCTCCGTACCTAGATCAAAACCGGCATCACCGCCAACTGCTGTTGCCACCAGGTAGTAGCGGCCGGGCGCCAGTGCTAGATCGCGGGGATCAGCAGGATCTTCAACATACTGATTAAAGGGGATGTTAAATGTTTGGTTTTTCTTGAACGAATCAACGTACTGGGTGGCAACAGGATAGTCAGAGCGGCCATCCAACTGACCGTCTGTAGAGAGGTAGAGATTCACATAGCCCGAGTACCCCTTAACCTTACTGCCGCTTGCCTTGACCTTGACTTTTGCAGTCCCCGACTGAGAGGTCCAATATTCGGGGAGACTCACCGAGCCAAGGGAGACATCAAGACCTGACGCCATGGGAGACAGGGTAAAAATCAATACTTCAAAGGTTAATCAACGCAACAATGGAGGGCAACAGACCTTTCATGTTCCGAAACAGCGCGCTTGCCAGCAAAAGGAGCGAGCTGCTCAAAAGCTGAAGAAAAACCCACAGAGAATCCCCCCTAGTCAGACTCAAGCCACAAGATTGACTGTGGAGTCCAGTGCTCGCCTCAGCATCCAGGCATACACTGAGACAATCGCATCCTTTCGCATCATCGTTTGCACCAAGGAAGACCTGGCATCCTGCCCAGCTTTCGAGGGCCTGGATGAAAGCCTTCTCAAACGGCTGGAAATGCAATGCGCCGACCTGGAGTTTGGCGATCGCGAAGTAGTTGTGAATAAAGGATCGGATAGTAGTGTTTTCGTTCTGCTACAAGGAAGCGTTAAAGCGTCCAAGAGTGTGGATGGCTTTGAGCACGATATCGCCGTGATCAACAGCGGCCGCTTGTTTGGCACAACGGGAGCATCGTTGTGTATTCCATCCCCACTGACCTACACCAGCCAAGGGGGATGCAGAGTTGCACGCATTGATGTGCCCACCTTCTACAGCCTCGCCGAAGCTGCACCGCAACTGCTCGGCAAGCTGCACGAAGAAGCGAATGCCCTGATTGAAGCCACTCAGAACCACGTTCGCTGGGTCGCCATGCCGAGAGCGGTTGTTCTCGGATACAAGAATTTCCCAGAGTGTGATCGCATCCGCAACTTCCTATCGCGCAATCAGCTCAGGCACGACTTTGTTGATGCCCTCCTGGAAGCCGATAACAGCCTGGCATGGATTGGAGACTATCCATCGGAAGATCAGCTACCTGCCATTCAGTTCGTGGATGGCCATGTGCTGTGTCGACCAACACTGCGCGAACTGGCTGATCACCTGCAACTCTGCACCCAACCCGCCAGCAACAGCTACGACTGCGTTGTGGTGGGTGCTGGACCATCAGGATTGGCCGCCGGAGTGTATGCAGCTTCTGAGGGTCTGAAAACCCTGGTCATTGAACGGGAGGCCCCCGGCGGGCAAGCGCAGACATCCTCAAGAATTGAAAACTACCTTGGCTTTCCGCACGGGCTGAGCGGTGATGACCTGGCTCACCGGGGACTGGAACAGGTGCGCCGGCTGGGGGCCGAGCTGGTGGTCGCACGCAGTGTTGAGCAGATCAACAGCCATGACCTCACCATGCAGCTCGATGGCGGTACGGTCGTAAAAACGAAAAGCATCATCCTGGCCATCGGCGGAACCTGGAGAAAACTCAAAGCAGACAACGTTGAGGAGTTTGTTGGCCGAGGCATTACCTACGGAGCCAACCATCTCCATGCCTCCCTCTCCTACAACCAGCATGTTCACCTGGTTGGCGCAGGCAACTCCGCCGGGGAAGCAGCTCTCGACTTTGCTACCTATGCCAGACAGGTCACGCTGCTGGTGAGAGGTTCATCCCTGGTAGGCAAAATGTCGGCCTACTTGCGTGATCGCCTAGCCACCGCCACCAACATCAACATCCTCTACCACCGTGAGGTCACCGCCGTTCACGGTAGTGCAGGGCTTGAGTCACTCACGCTAAGAAATTCTGAGGATGGCAGCTCAGAAGACGTGAGCACCAACGGGCTCTACCTGTTCCTTGGAGAGGTAAACGATGCAACATGGCTACCTGCAGATCTCTGTGTTGATGATCACGGATTTATCCTCACTGGCAATGACATCCCTGAAGACCGGCTTCCAGCTCGCGAGTGGAAGCCGGCCGACAAGGAGACCTCAATTCCAGGGATTTACTGCTGCGGTGATATCCGCAGTGGATCCCTGAAGCGAGTGGCCTCTGCCGTTGGGGAAGGGTCAACTAGGGTCAACTGCTGTGATCTCAGCGCTGAAGCGCATTCAAGAGATGGCGCGAGCCTGAGCCGGTGAAGCGGCGGGGTCGTTGGCTGACCCCGCTGCGATGGGCTACTTCCAGCCGTTGCGCGCCATCAGCTGCACAGCAGCCTTGTTCTTGGCGCCCATCTGCTCCGCCGACACGCTGTCAGCCTTGAACGTGCCGAAGCGCTTGAGGATCGCGTTGTTGCCGTAGCCCTTGAGTGGATATTCATTGTTGGCTTCGGCGTAGCCGCGGCCGCCGGTGGGTGAGGCCAGGAACTCAATCAACTTGAGAGCAGCCTGAGGGTTCTTGGAGGTTTTCACCACC
>VGPP01000005.1 GCA_016882585.1 Cyanobacteria bacterium M_surface_7_m2_037 | reverse complement strand
CACCGCTGAATCCCTGGTGCTCTTGAGAACCCGAAGAATCTCCGCATCAGCATTGCCGGCCTTGGCCACGGCCGTCGCCGTCCCAGCCAACAGCGATCGGGCTGCTGCTTCTGCGTCGATCGCGTCGGTGGCGCATGAGGTTGAATGCATACCGTCGCGGGTAGCGAAGATCAAGCTCTAGCTGGCGGACTTGGGCATTAATCGTCCATCGCTTTGCGATCCCCATCAGAACTCTATTTTGGCGGGAACGCCATTTGCAGGGCGTCGGCCACGCGCTCACAACGTATGCCTTGCAGGAGGAGTCGCTCGTCACTCATCACCTCAATCTGGAATTCGCCTCCTGATCGATCCGTCCAAGAGGCAATCAGCTTCACGCGCGACTGGTGCGAGACCTCTCCAGCGAGGGAATCCACCGCGTAGACCTGCAGCGAGTTGGAGACCGATTGGTCAATCACCAGCCCCAGATGACCAACCTGATCTTGCATCAATGAGAGTAAGCAGCTCTGTTGCGCTGTTGCAAGCCATTTGAACAGCGCCATTGAATCCCAGATCCCAAGACAACCTACAGGAAGAGCAATGCGCGTGCATAAGCAAACCTGAACGGAGACAATCATTGCGTTGCACTTATTGACAGAAGTGCAAAGAAGTCTGCGCTTCGGTTACATAGCAATGTGTGATCGCATCAGAGAAATCATTCAGGGCGGTTGTCTTGTATCAGCGGCGATGCCAAAGGCGCCGACGCGTGCGCCGCGGCAACTCCCCACACCAGCGCTCGTAGTCGGCTGCCGTCACCCCACAGGCAAGCAAACCGGCTTGATTCATCAGCGCGGAGATGCTGAGGGAATCCAGCTCCGGATCCAGCAACTGGGTTCGCAGTTGGCGTAGCCGCAGCCGCTTGAGCTCAGCCATCGGTGAGCAACCTAACTCCGTTTGGAAACTGTTCTGAACCGTGCGCACGGAAACGTCCAGCGCTTCGCTCAGCTCCACCACCGAAAACCGCTCGGCCAGTCGCTCCTGCATCCAGATACAGGCCTCAACCACCAGCGATCGCCGCCGTGTCGCGGTCACGCGTTCCCGCTTGTCCTGAAGGTCTGGGGGACGAAGGTCTTGAGCAAGTGCGTCGGCAAAACGCTCAGCAGCACAGGAGGCGTCGGGCTTCCCCATGGCAGCGGCAGCAACGAGATCATGCGCGGCACTGATCAGCTGTTGCTGAGCCAGGCCTTCGCGCAGGAGTGGGGAGGCCAGTTGCAGCTGGGACAACTGGTGCGGCGGAATCAGGATCGAGACGCCACGCACCAGGTCGGCGCTCAAGCCGTGCATCACGTCTCCGGGGCGAAACAGAAGGGCTGTTCCGGGTTCGGCCAGCACCTCCACACCATTGATCGTTTCTTGCATGAGCCCCTCTTGGGGCAGCCAGAGCACCGCGTCAGCACATTGCTCGCGAAGCAGGTCGAGCCGGCCGGTTCCCTGAATCGAAAGCACCGGATACTCATCCACAACCGCACAGCCAATCCGCGCAGAAAAAGAGTGAGATCCAGACTGAAGGCGGCTGTGGTGATGACCGAGGGTGGAGGACACCACTGTTTGCCATGCCCCGAAGTCGTCGCTGCAAAGCAAGGTCTGAAAGCCCGAGGCTTCCGTCAGGGGCTCGTTTTCGCTGACCAAGCAGAAATGCAGGCTTCAGGGATTATCCCCAAACAGGGACAGGAGAAGCGAGTCACTATCGGAACACATCAATATGCGTTTCTCTTACATTCCTATCGATTCCATTTCCTCATGGCCTGTCACCGAGGCACTGCGAGGTCACGAGACCCCCTCACCACAGCCCCCGAACCGATGGTTGCGGGCTGGCCGCCGGAGCAGTCATGGGCTGTGCTGAGTCAGTGACGGCAGCTTTGGCCAGAGTTGCTTTCGGTGCCCCGCCAAAACGCCAACGCAGGCCACCGCCGTAGTTGAGTTCGTTGCCGTTGCTCCAGAACGAACCGCCCACGCCGGCATAGAGGGAGAACTGTTCGGAGGTTTCCAGCTCCACGCTGAGGCCAACGTTGAGGTCGTTGGCGCCACGGTTCTGACCGAGCACATCGAGTGAGCCCAGGGCTGGAACGTCGGCAAAGGAGGCGGTGAGCTGATGCTCCTCGTTGGCGTCGCCGTTGAAGTCGTACTCGTATCCGATGGAGAAGCGTGGGATCAGGCGTGTGCTGCGCGCGAGCTGCACAGGGGTTTCGAGGGTGAGGCCAAGGCCATAGATCAGGGAGTCAGCGGTGTGGCCGTTGATGGCGAGGTTGAGGGAGTCGGCTCCGCTCTCGGTGATGTCGCCTTGGCTGTGGAGGCTGTAGGAGAGATAGGTGTTGGGCTTGATCCGCACGGCATTGCGATCGGCCTTGTTGCCGCTGAGCACCCAGTCGTATTGAACGTCGATCGCTGTGGTGAAGCCATTGCCGCTCCAGTTGGTCCAGGCATTGCGGTTGATGCCACCAAAGCTGATGGTGCGGCTGGAGTCGTACTGCAGGTTCATGTAGCCGAGCAGGCCGGTGATCTTCCAGGCATCACCGGGTCTGTAGATGCCCCAAATCCCACCGCTGTAGGTGTTGGAGTCGATGGTGCTGCTGGCGTACTCGTAGTTGTAGAGGTTGGCCTGGCCGTAACCAAAGGCAGCGCCGATGCTCCATTGGCGTGAGGCGTCGTACTGGAGGCCGTAGGTGCTCTGGAAAATGTTGTAGTCCAGAGAGGCCAGATCATTGGTGCCGTTCAGGCTGGCCTGGGTGTTGGTGGCATCGATGAGAAGCGACCAACGGGAGGCCTGTGAGATCTTGCGTGGTTTGCAGTCGGTGGGCCGCTGCTCACTGCTGGCGGGGATGAGGGTGCCGTCATCCAGCCGGCAGACCTCTGCGTCGGTGAACAGACGGATGGCTTTATCGCCCCTGGAGAGCGCCAATGCGTTGAAGCGGAACTGCTCCATCGCCTCCAGCGCTACCGACTGCATGGAGGCATAGGGCTCGGCTGTGACCTGATGCAGGGAGCTGATCAACGCCGAGCGGGTGGGCAGGCTGTTGAGGCTGTTCAGGACCGTGACGAAGTCAGCCGGCAGACCTGCGGCCTTGGCCTGGTTGGTGGTGTAGCCGGTGGTGCCGCCTGTTGCTGTGGGGATGGGGGCACCACCTGTCTCGCCGCTATTCACAGCTACAGCCACAGCCGCGTTACCACCATCAAAACCCTTGGCAACAGTGATCAAGTTGGGGGACACAGGAGGCATGGCCTTGCCTGGCTGCAGTGCTGCATTGCACCCCTGGGGATCTTGAGTGTTGCTAATGCAGGTATCGATGAGGCTGGGATTGCTCGGCCCCGGGCTTGGACCAGGACCTGGCGTGGGACCAGGATCAGGGGTCGGCGGTGCCGGTTCCACCGAACCGGTGATGACCTTGGTGAGCGGTCCGCCTTTGTTTTTGGCGAATGAGATCGCCTGCTGTGGTGTAGTGTCTTTCACCGGGACCACAGAACCAGTTGTATCTAACGAAGCCCAACCAAACTGAAGCTTTGTCTTGTCGACACTTGGGGAGCCATTGAGATAACGGAAACAGTCATCATCCTCACGGCATAACTTGTAACCCGCGGCAATCACAACACTGCTGGTATCTGCGTTGGCGGCGCTCTTACCTGAATAAGCGGTTGGCCCTTCAATGCCGGTGTAGACCAATCCTGGTGTTGGGTTGCCTGAGATTTTGACCGTGCCAGCAAGATCCGTGACCGTTCCAGAACCTTTGATGCGCAACAAGTCAGAGGTTGACCCATCCACCTCTAGCGCCAGAACTGCTCCATCCCACTGGACATAATTGCCGTCCTCAATGGTGAGTGTGCCGATTGAGTTGCCAGGAGAAACAGTGCCAAAGTTATTTACGGTTCCCTGGATGATGCCGCTACCCCCAAGGATCGCACCGCCATCAACCATCACATTGGATCTGATCGAGCCTTTCCCGCCTACACCAACAGTCAGCTGGCCAGCCTGCACTTGTGTGTCGCCCACATAAGTGTTGACGCCAGCCAGTTTTTGTTCATAGCTACCACCTTTCACAAGGCCGCCATCGCCAACGATGCTGCCGGCAAAGAAGGAAGGCAGAATCCCAAGCGCAGGATTATTCCCGCCTAGGCTCAGAGTGCCGGCCCCAAGACGAACTTGAGCCTGGGAATCAGATCCCGAGTTCAACGCGCGTATCGTTGCGCTTTGACCACCCAGGTCAAGAATTGCATTGTCTTTTAAGGCATAGTAGCTGCTAGGCGACAGCACGTTCGCGGAGGCCTGCGCAAGCGTAGTACCACCAAGGATCGTTGTTACACCAGCGTAGTCACTCGCTTTTCCAAGCGTAATTGTCGCAGGGCGAGCCGCAACTGAGTTCTTGAATTCGATCGTGACGCGATCCCCTAAAGCAGACGCATCGGCAGAGAAGGAACCATTAAAAGTAGCGTCATTACCTGCAGCATCAATTGCATTTCCTGCGGTGGCGCTGAGCGTAAAGTCATTGGAGACAACAGCGTTAGACGTCGCAACCGTCAGCGTTCCTCCCTGGAACTGAGGCAGAATCTTTGCAGTTAGATTGCTTGTAAGGTTGACGCCAGATCCGCTGCCCACATTGCCAGAGGAGGCAATTGGTACAGCGACGGTCAACGGGGTAGGAGCTTTGGTTTCATACGCATAGAGCCCCCCGACAAAAAAGGAGTTGCCTCTTGAGCAGTCAGCACGACTAATTGTCGTAGAACCCAGAATGCCATAAAGATACTGGCAATTTGAAGTGATAACATTGACGCCCCCTTCGTAGCCGTATGTATACATAAAAATAGCGCCCTTGCTAAATTTATAGCCATCCGGCTCAACAACTTCTCGATCCAAGCCAAGCTTCAGGCCAGCAGCCTCAGCGAGCCCCTTTGCTATCGCTTCATTTCCCCACCAACTTCCAGTCGTGACAGACTTGTACCAGCCGTCGAAGTTGCTGCTGTATATCCTGGCCGCGTCAAGATAATAAGTTGAGCCTTGGTAGTCAACAGCGGTCTCCGCCTTGGCAGGCGTAGCCTTGGTGAGTAGTGCCACCGAAAGCACTGTGATAAGCCCCGAAGCGGGAATGCTCTTGATCATTTTGCGGCAATCAGTTAGTACGAGAAATGTAAGGCCATTCATCTCAAATCCGTTTTGCGGTTCCATGCAAGTCATGACCTTCACCAAGCGATGAAACACGCCGTCTTCTGAGTCACGAGATGCATAACTCTTCTAGCAATGGAGTGGGCAGTTGAAGGCAAGTCTTCCTTTACACTTATAGAGGAAAGCCTGGGACTAGGTTCGCCCTCCGGTCGCCGAGGGCGAATAGTCTGATTGGATCAAGGCTCGACGAAAGAGCCTAAGAGTGCAGTAGTCAGGCTAGGCAGCGCTAGGCCAACCATGTGCCCAGTATCACTGCGCCTTGACGAACTCAGTGACATTTCCTTGTCCATCTGTATTGCAATAACCCGAGTGCTTCTTGAAGGTCCAGTTGTAGCTCAGGCCGTATTTCTGAACATCCTTGAGCGTGATTTGTCCAGCATCGATGCTTTGTTTGAGGGTGGCTCCAAGCTCGACGCTGATATCAGCCATGGTGGACTTGGGATACGTCACAGCAACTCGGTTTTTGCAGGCCGTTGCCCAGGCTGCGGCACGTGCGTTGATCTTGGCGTCGTCATCGGCCCGAGCGGCAGGAGCGACGCTGGCAGCCGTGCAGGTGAGCAGCGCAGCTGCAGCAAGCGAGGCGATCCGGTTCATGACCCAGAAGGGAAATCTTGGCAAAACCTAGCTGTCATAACTGAAGTGAGCCTTCTTCAAGGGGCAACAGGAGAAAGCTTGGTCAGATTTCGTCACATACATCCCTCTTTTTGTAATCAGAACGCAGGCTTGCTGCTTGTCGGTCATTCCGCCGATTGCTTGCTTTGTCGTTCTCCGCTGTGTTCGCCACACCAGCGCCGATCGTCTCCGGCTGTGACATTCCAAGCCAGTAGGCAAGAAGCTCCCTTTAAGGCCGCATTCTCACGGACTTGGGGGCTAGATTTACAGCAGTCGATGTAACCGTTGCAGAGAAAACGTCCAACCAGTGCTATCGGTGAACAGAACGATGTGCTTTGGGAGTTGCTGTGCAGGTTCAACCCAGCCCTCTGTTCCATCTATTGGCTTGCTATTGAGAGCAGGTCAAGGGTTTTCAGGCAGAAGGCTGCAAGGACAAACCAACGGCTGCACACACCGCCAGTTAGGCCCGTTTTGCCAATGCGTTGTCTCCCGAGCCACCAACAGACATGAACAAATGCTCGCCGTATGCCTGAGAGACCTCAAAAGCCAAAACCCCCGAGCAACGCCCGAGGGGCAAGGATCAATCACGAACATCCCAATGGCTTGTGGTCGTTGAAGCTGCTGGCGTTGGCACCTGGGGCCGAACGTTCCAGGTGTGGGGTGGTTGGTTCTCCTGGGGCACCTGTGGCGGTGCAAACGGAGTGTCGACGGTTCAGACGCACCTGATCAGTGTCCGAACTGACGACCCGCCCACGGTTGGGAGAAGACTGTTGGAGCAGGGGCCTGCAGTCAGCGGTGCTTCTAGATCTGCTGCTCGGGTGGGGTATCAGCCATCGGTGGCGCCTCCCTGGGTTGGTGATCACAGATTCGCTCCGCCGAGCGCGCTGAGCAATCCGTTGTTTCACGCATTGCCTTGACCGCAGAACAGGAGCAGCGTGGTTTGTTTGGCCTTGTTGTTCAGCGCCAAAGCACCATCTGCGGCGGCTTGGGCGGCTGCCATTGCGGGGCGCAGGGCTTCCAGCCCTCCGAGCGGCGTTGCCGCCACAGTTCCACGGCCCCCTCCCGGCTGAGGCGTTGGCGCCGCCTGAGTAACGGCGCGGTTTGGTCGCTCAGCCACTCACCGCTCGTCACCTCGAGCTCCTGCTGTGATCGCCTCCCGATCACCGGCTTGAAATGGAGCACCTGGCGGCCGTCACTCAGCCAGGCCTCAGCGGGGTTGGAAGGGATTTGTTGTCCTGGGCCCTTTTGGGCACTGGGCACCCACACGCCTCAGCCCGCCTCCCGCGCCCAACCTCGCTGGCGGGTCATGTCGTCGGTCCAGCCCTGGCAGCGATTTAACAGGTGGTCGCCCTGAGCAATCAGTCCCTGGTGCAGTTGGCACGTGAATAGGGGGATGCACTGCGCCCCGGCTTGGTGCCTGAACCAGTGGCAGGTCATGCAGACCTTGCGGCTGCGGCTGGCTAGCAGCACGTCGCCATCGAAGTAGGGCCAGGCCTCGCAGTCGCCTGCGGCCTCAACAGCTGCCGCCACTGAGCGGGTTGATCTGGAACGGGAGAGCGCCATCACCAAACCCCTGGCTGCGTACACCAGTACTAGCAGGGATGCGGTGGGTTAGCGCGGTCGCTGAGCAACCCTTTCGCAAAAGAACCCCGGGCCATGGACGCCCGGGGCCTTTGAGCCAGCGGGACCTTGGCTTCCCGCTGTTCACAGTCATGGCTCATGCCCACTGCATTGGGCAAGGGCTGCTCGAGCCCCTTTGTTCCTTACCTCAACGCAGCAGAAGTGCAGCCGAGCAGCTCAACCGATCAAGCCTGTTCAGCTTCGCCTGAAGTGTCGACTGGATCGGGACGTCCCTGAGAGATCTCCAGGGCGCGTTTGTATGGCGCTTGTCGTGTCGCCAGCGCGCTCCATGGCCTTGTGCATCGTGAGCCAATAGCGCTGCGCTTCGTCCTGGGTCATGTTCGTTGCAGTGAGGTCAGGCGAGGCGGCAGCCCAGGTTGATCTGTCCTTCATCGAGCAGTCGTCCGAGGCGGATGGCCAGGGCGGCTTCGTGGCGGGCAAAACGGCTTTGCTGAATGGTCACCCAGGCGACCTCCTGCTCCGTGATCACCCCGCTGGCAACGGACTCCAGGAAAACGGCTCCCAGGCTCATGAGAGGGATGTAACGGACTTGTTACATCATGCCAGCTTTGCAGGCCTCGTGGCGCCGCCAGGGCGTGCGATCAAGCCCTGAAAGCCCTGTCAGGGCAGGGCTCCTGCGCCATGGGGGGGGGATTGCTTCACGTTTCTTAAAAAGATCCGCCAGCATTGGGGAAATCTCGTCTTTGCAATGCCTCTCTCCAATCCCGCCGAGTGGGTCACGGCCTTTCTGGCTGCCACCATCGCCCTCGTGTTGTTAGGCCGCAGTCTCCCCTGGGCTGCCCTCGACCCCACGGGCCAACAAGCTTCTCCGCTGGCAGCTGCCGCACTGAGCTATCTCCAGCGCCCTGGGCTCTTGGCATCAACAGGCCTGTTGCTGCTCCGCCTGAGCATTGGCTTGTTGATGATTCACCACGGCCAGGAAAAGCTCGCCGATCCCCAGCAGTTCGCCTCCACCTACGTGGCCTCGCTGCACCTGCCGTTCCCGCTGTTCTTTGCCTACGCCGCTGGTTTCTCGGAGTTGATCGGCAGCTGGCTTGTGATCCTCGGGTTCTTCACGCCGCTCGGGGCTCTGGCCCTCACCTCAACCATGGCTGTGGCCGCCTACCAACACATCCTCACGGGTGGCTTTAACATCTACGTGTTGGAGCTCGTGTTGCTCTATCTGGGGGGCAGCCTCGCGATCTTGCTGATTGGTCCCGGTCGTTTCTCCTTTGATGCAGGGATGGCCCCGCTGTTGCTGAGCGGTTTCGGGGGCGCTGCATCGGCTGACGACAGTCGCCTGCAACCGGCAGCCATTCCCATCGAGAGCCGCTGACAAGGGCTGACGGCTGAGAACAGCGTCTGGCCCTGGATTGATTGTCCGCCTTCAGTCAGATCTGGTTGCGCTCGTGGCGGTCAGCGTGGCGTTGTCGGAACCCTTTGGGACCTTACGCAAACTCCTTTGCTCGCCTTCTTTCAACGCATCACAGCTTTCATCCGCTCGCTGTTCCAGCGGCAGGCGAAGTGCCCTTCCAGTTTCAGCGGCCTTCCGTATCAACAAGACCACGCCCTCGCCGCCTGCGAGCAAGGCGACTAACTTGCTGAACTCGAGCTGCTCCAGCTCGCTAATACGCTGCAGCGCACCGCTATCTCCCGCGGCGGCTACGACGGCCGCTCCTTTGATCTGATGTTCGCCATTGCCGATGTACTCGAGGCCGATCACGGTTTGAGCTTTGAGCAATCCGACGCTTGGCTGGAGCGCATGGGGCTCTGGGAGGAGGCGTTCTGATTCACTAGGCCGGCCTCAACCGAGGCCAGCCGCTTTCAACTTCATCGCCATCTCCAGTAGTTCCGTTGTGATCCCTTCCGGTAAGGCTGGAGCTGGCGATGCCACCGCCGTCACCGGTTCAAATGGTTGGATCCGGTTGACTGCCGCTGTGCCTGCTTCGCTCCGTAGCCGCTGCAGCGACTCCTTGCGGCGGCTTGAGCTTCTGCAAGGGATTGAGGAGCTGGATGGGATGTTGCGATGAGTGGTGCACCAGCGCGATCAACGGGCCAGGCCCAGAAACACCAGCAACGAGCGGTTGAGGCGCAGCACATCGTCATCCCCCAAGTGGCCGATGCACTGACCCAGGCGGCTCTTGGGCACGGTGGTGACTTTGTCGACCATCAGGCGGCTGGTTGCTTCCAGGCCGTTCTCAGCGGTGGGGTCCACCGCGATGCGAAACACGGGGAGGTCAGCGGGATCAGTTGTGATCAGGCACACCGTCACCGAATCTCTGGCACCGAAGGCATCGTCCTGAACGATCACCACGGGCCTCGGCTTGCTGGCGTAGCCCGGGCCGCCAGCCATGGTCCAGAGCTCGCCGCGCTTCACTGGCTGTATTCGTCATCGGGCCATTCGTACACAGAATCGATGAAAGCCTGGATCTCGGCTTCCTCAGGGCTGGCATTGGCCAACAGACATTGCCGCCGCGCCTCGGCAGCGAACTTGGGTGAACGCACATCCGGCACCCAGATCTGGATCGGTCGCATCCCCTGGGCCCGCAACCGCTGGCGATGCTCCCGCACCTTGCGGCGATTGGCGATGCGGCGCGCTTCCTGGGCTGAGGCCCCTGAACGTTCCAGCTCCGGGGCAGCTTCAGATCCCATGGCAGCTCCTGCAACGGTTACATGTCACCCTAGCCGGAGTCGGCGGGGTTGGTCTCAGGGCTGACTGAAAGTCGATTGACCCGGTATCTGCGGCGCTGATTCCGAACCAGCTGAGCATTCGGCTGATGTCATGCTCCACCGCCGTGCGGAGGGTTTGCAGGCATGGGATCGGCGCGACGCAGGACCCAGTGGGCGTTCCCAAAAAACGTGCAAAGCACTTTGCACGTTTCGGCTACAAGCAGCCTCAAGCTGTCACAAGCAGTCCAGGCTGGTTCCAGTTGTGGAATCCCCGAAAACCCAGTCCCACACAGCAAAAAGCCCCGCCGAAGCGGGGCGCAAAAAAATGGCTCGGGGGAGACTTGAACTCCCGACCTTGGGGTTATGAATCCCACGCTCTAACCAGCTGAGCTACCGAGCCGCGGTGAATGGATTGTAGAGGATCGCCCTTCCGGATTCCTGTGGGGCCGGGGCTTCAGGCGCGGGCCGGCAGGAACTGCAGCGGGTTCACGGCGCCACGGCCGGTGGGGAGGATTTCGAAGTGCAGGTGGGGGCCGGTGCTGCGGCCGGTGCTGCCCATCTGGGAGATCACGGTGCCCTGGTTCACCACTTGGCCCACGCGCACGAGGATGCGGCTGTTGTGGGCGTAGCGGCTGCGGGAGCCATCGGGGTGGCGGAGCTCCACCAGGTAGCCGTAACCGCCGTCGTCCCAGCCGGCCACGATCACCTCGCCGCTGCGGGCGGCCACGATCGGGGTGCCCACGTTGTTGGCCACGTCGATACCCTTGTGCATGCGGCCCCAGCGCCAGCCGTAGCCGGAGGTGAAGATGCCTTTGGTGGGCCAGATCCAGCCGGTGTCGGCGAATTCAGCGGCGGGATCACCGCCGAAACCGAAATTGGGCTGATCGGGCCAGCTCAAGCCACCGGAGGCGGTGGGTTTGAGGCCCAGGATCATGCGGCTGCGCCCTGGGGTGGAGTGGGCCACCCGGATCTGGGTGCCGGCCACCAGCCGAGCGGCCTGCAGGCCTGGATTCAGGCGCAGCAGCTCGCTGATGCTGAGGTTGTAGCGCGAGGCGATCTTGGCGAGGCTGTCGCCCAGGCGGATGCGCGCAGGCTCCTGGGGTTCCGGGGGAGCGGCCAGCGGTGGGGTGCGGCGCAGTTCGCTGGTGTCGATCGCGGCCAGCTGCTTGGCCTTTTTGCTGCTCTGGCTCGGCAACACCAGCCAGTCGCCGCTGGTGAAGGAATGGTCTTCATTCACGTCGTTGAGCTGGGCGAGCTTGCTCTCGTCTTGGGCCAGCTTGTCGGCCAGCTCTTCGATGGAGATGGCACTGCGCACCTTCACCCAGAGGCGATCGGTGGTGGGCAGTGCCGCGATCAGCTGCTCATGGGCAGCCAGAGGGGCAGGGAATGGAGCGGGATATTGAGGACGCGAATCAGCGATCGAGGGGCCGACAACAGTGGCAATGGCGCCGATCGCGCTCGTACTCACCAGTGTCGTGAATAAGAATTGATAAGGCTTCATGCACGCTTGGCCAAAGGTCAAAGCCCAACGGAGAAGCCAGCATCCGTGAGCCGCGCTGAGAGTAACGGCTTGAACACACCAGGGCAAGTGTTCGTGGTCACTCTTTTGGTTGACCAAACGAAAAAAGCCCGTGCTAGTAGGCGATGTGGGCACATCAGCTGGATCCCCCCGGCGTCAGCTCCAGCTGACGGATTGCCTCGAAGAGCACCACCCCAGCGGCCGTGGCCAGGTTCAAGCTGCGCACGCCGCCGCCGTGTTCGATCGCTCCTGGCATCGGAATGGCCAGGCAGGCATCCGCTTGGGCCACCACCTCTGCGGGCAGGCCGCTGGTTTCGCGGCCGAACAGCAGCCAGTCGTCGGCTTGGTAGCGGAGCTGGGTGTAGGGCTGGCTGCCGTGGCGGCTGAGGGCCAACAACCGCCCACCGCGCCGCTGCTGCTGCTCGCGAAAGGCAGTCCAATCGGCGTGGCGGTGCAGGTCCACCCAGGGCCAGTAATCCAGCCCGGCGCGTTTGAGCGTGCGGTCGCTGATCTCGAACCCCAGGGGCTCAATCAGATGTAGCTCGGTGCAGGTGGCGGCGCAGGTGCGGGCCACGTTGCCGGTGTTGGGGGGGATTTCAGGCTGAAACAGCACCAGGCGGGGCATCAGAGGCTGGGCGGAACGGGGTGAGCCAGCTGGCTCAGATTGAGGGCTCGCCCTGCCACCACCAGCCAGGCGGTGTGGCAGCGCTGCATCAGGGTTTGCTGGAGGGCCCCGAGCCGATCGCGGAACAGGCCGCCGATCGCCGTGGCAGGCACCACGCCCCAGCCGGTTTCTTCCACCACCAGCAGCACCGGCGCCGGCTGCTGCGCCAGAGCCTTCTGCAAGTGATCGCAGCGCTCTTGCCACTGCTCTGGGGTGTCGTCGAGAAACCAGGCCACCCAGGTGCCGAGGGAATCGATCAGCAGTAGCGGTGCAGCGGAGTGCACACCCGCGTCGCGGCTTGCTTCAGAGGCGCGCGCGCAAAGATGCTCCACAAGCCTCTCGCCCACCTCGTGGCAGTGCCAGTGAGGCGGCCTTCGGCGTTGATGCGCCAGCACCCGCTCCGACCAGCTGGCATCACTGGCGGCTGCAGGCCCCGTGGCCAGATAGGCCACAGCGCCCGTCCAGCTGTGGGCCAGGTGTTCAGCCCAACCGCTCTTGCCCCCGCGGCTGGGCCCGCTGATCAGGATCAGACCGCGATGGGGCAGGGGCTCAAGCGCGAGCGCAGCAGCGGGCTCAACCACCATCCATGCCGCGCAGGGTGGCGACGGCAGAGGGAGACACGCGGTTGAGGTAGCGGAAGATCCAGTACTTGAAGATCGTGGCCAGCACCACCGGGAAGGTGGCGATGAACAGCAGGATGAAGTTCTCCTCCGCCGGCAGGCCCAGGTGGTGGGCGATGCCATCGAGCAGCACGGTCCACCCCTCCGGGCTGTGGAAGCCCACGAAGATGTCGGTGAACAGGATGATCGCGAAGGCCTTGGCGCTATCGCTCAGGCCATACACGGCTTCATCGAGGAAGCCCCGCAGCACCTGCAGGTCGCGCCGGCCGAGCACACACACGAGCGTGAAACCCACCAGAGCGGCCAGGTCGGCGAGCACATTTTTGGTGGCTTCCAGGCTCTCGTCGTCGGCGTCCTGCTTGAGCTGATTTGCCCGAGCCATCAAGGCTGTTTGGATCTCCTCGGGGGATGGAGGGGCCTTGCCCTCGAGCAGGGCTTCAAATTCGAGTTCCTGCTGGTAGATCCGCAGCTTGTTCACCGCCTTTTCCTGCAGGTGCGGCTTCGTGTAGCTGAGGAAGGGGATGTCGGGCGCGAAGCGATCAAGCAGCGGTGAAATCACCAGCGTGCGGCTGGTTTGCTGCACGATCAGTGGCACCAGGATCATCAACAGGAAGATCCGCAGCGACACCAGCGTGGAGCTGCGCCGGCGGCGAAAGCCTTCCAGCAGCGCGGTTTCCGCCTCCGGATCCAGCTGGCGGCGCACGCCATCAAACACGCCCAACAGGCTGCGGGGCAGCATTTCCGGGGTGCGCGACAGGCTGGGCGCACTGCCGCGACGCTGGTAGCGCGATGCCACCGCTTGGATCAGCTGCAGCTGCCGCAGCTCCTGGCTGTCGAGCTCACCGCGATGGCTCTGGAGGGTGGGCAGGTTCTCCTGGCACACCTCCAGTGCAGCCCGGAAACGGCGCAGCATCTGCGCCTGGGCCTGCTTAGGAATGCTCAGCGGCAGTTCCGGGCGCACCGGACGGTCGTTGTAGTACTCGAGCTCGAGGCTCTGAATCAGCAACGCCGCCTCGTAGGCCCGCTCCAGATTCAGGCTCAGATCGCTGTTGCTGGCGCGATCAAACGCGCCCATCCAGTCGGTCAACCCCATGGCTGGTTCAGCGGGAGAAGACCCACCAGGTGATCATCGGCACCAGTGTGCCAACCACCAGCAGTACGACAACCCACAGGAAGGCGTTGCTGGATTGGGTTTCCTCACGGGTGGGGATGTTGGTTTCAATCGGCATCCGCTCCGCCAGTTGTGGCGGGCCAGGATCCTCGCCGCCATTCAGCACCACACCGAGGCGATCGAGGGCATCCAGGCTGGCCTGGCGGTAGCGGGCTCCTTCGCGCAGGGGCAGGCCCATGGTGCTGATCGCGGTGCTTGAGAGCAGCTCACTGGGCAGCTGGCCATCGAGATCGGAAGAGGCCACCACCGCAGCACTGTTGTTCTGCGATTCGATCAACAGGATCAGGAGGGAGCGATCCGCCTCATCAGCGCTCCAGCGCTCCACCAGCTGCTCACCGAGGGCATCGAGGCTGAGGCCGTAATCGAGGCGGCGCAACGTGACCAGGCGGGCATCAATGCGATCGCCGCCGAACTCCTCGAGGCGCCGATCCAGCTCCGTGCCCGCGGCACGGCTGAGCAGATCAGCCTCATCGAGCACGTGGCTGGCCGGGGGCTGCGGCGGGAAATCGGCCACGCCGGTGGCCCAGGCAGCCGCTGGAAGTGCAAGAGCAGCGAACAGCAGCGCTGCACTGAGCAGAGCTGCCGACAGACGCGCGCGGATCACGTGCCCCACAGATGCAGTCGGATGGTTCGCCACAGTCTGCCGTCAGCTGGCCAGGCTGTCGCGGTGAAGGATGGCCACCACATCAACAATCACGCGGGCGCGATCGCCATCGATGGCCAGGGCCTGGCTGAGCGTGGTGAGAAAGGTTTGCTCGGCGCTTGATTCCACGTGATCGGCCTGGGTGAGGGAGGCCGCTACGGCCAGGGCCGTTTCAGCGGCCTCAGGCGCGAGCAGGGGGGCCGCCTGCATCACCAACGCTTGCCAGCCCTGCTCGCGCAGAAGCTGCAACAGGCGATCCAGCAGATCGCCCATGGCCTGATCGCTGAAGCGGCAGTAGGGCTCCCGAAATTCGAGCTGTTGGCGCAGGCTTCTGGCCTCGAGGCTGGCCAGCTCCCCATCGCAGGCCACCGCCGCCAGGGCAATGGCAGCGAACGCATCGGCAGCGGTGCTGATCGGGGCGGAGCTGGGGCTGGCCATCACGTGAGCCGATCCAGGTGCAATACCCGTATTGCAGCGCCAGCGCACCGCAGCTGCCAATTGGATCGTTACCAGTTGTGAGAGGGTGCCCGGGCAACCTCTGAACGCTCGGCTGCGATGGGCCTCGCCGCCCGCCTTTGTCTCAGCGCCGGTGTGGCCGGCCTCGCCCTGTGTGTGGCGAATCAACTCACGGCACCGCAGCTCACCCCTGCCCTGGAGCGGGCCGGTGTGCTGGCCAGCTTTCTGGCCGTGGGCCTGATGTTGGTGTCGATCCTGTGGACGCGGGCCGTTCCCGTGGCCCCAGAGCGCGTGGAGCTCGAGGGCGAGCAGGGATTGCGCCTGGCGGACGATCTGCCGGATCCCTTGCGCCAGGAGCTGGCCTGGGGCAGCCAGATGTTGCTCACCGCCACACCGGCGGCCACGGTGCTCTTGCACTGGCAGGGACGCACGCTGCTGGAGCGCGGTGTGCTCGGCCCTGGTGGGTTTGCACCCGGTGCGATCAGTGAACGGGCCTGGGCCACGGGCAAGGCGATTGGCCTGGTGAACCTCAAGCTCTATCCCGGCCGCGATGAATTTCAGGGCCTACCGGCGGGGATTCCGGCCGTGATCGTGCAGCCGATCGGCACAGAGGGATTGCTGCTCTTGGCGGGATGGTCGCCGCGTTGCTTCAGCCGCAGTGATGAAACCTGGCTGGAGGGCTGGAGCCTCAAGCTCAGAAGCGCACTGCAGGAGCTGAACGGCTCGGCTGCTTCGCCCCCTTCTGAGCCGGCGGGAGCGTGAACTGCGAGTTCACCTTGGCGCCGGGTGAGCTGAACACGGCTGTGCCGTCCTTGCCGATGGAGCCGCGCAGCTCGCTGGAGCGGGTGATCTGCTTGTAGGTGGCGCGCCGCAGCACCACATCCCCCTGAGCCTGGAAGCGGCCTGTGGGCCAATTCCACTGGCAGCGTTGGGCCGTGAGCTGTTCTCCTGGCTGGCGGAGGTTGCACCCCGCCGGGATGAACACGGTGCTGGATGCGAGATCCACCTTGAACTGCTTTCCCTCCCCCTGCAGCTTGTTGAAGGCACCCTGGAAGGGTTGATCGCTGCTGAGTTGTTGGTCGTTGATCAGCCAACGGGTCTGCTGGGCATTGAGCCATCCCTTGCGCTTGGGATCGCGCACCTGCACGGGAGCGATCAGATCCACAAACCCCTCGCGCAGATTGCCGGTGAGAGCGGAGGCGGTGAGGTTGAGCTGGCCGTCCTTGTCGCGGCGTTGGCCGCGCACCTGCTGAGGAGCCTTCAGATCGCCCTGCTCCGGTTTCCAATCCACCTGAGCTGTTTGCACGCGCAGGGGAGCCGGCTTGTTGTTGGCTTTGGCTTTGCTATCCCACTGCTCGAGCACCGGTGAGCCGCGCAGCTCAATCAGATCGCGATCGAGGTAGTAGGTGGCCAGCTGGGCGATGATCCGCGATTGGCGATCCAGGGCTGCGGGCTTGCGGTCGATCAGCATCAACGACTGCGAGGGGATCCAGCGGGCCTGCTCGCCCGTAATGCGCACTGGGTTTTGACCCAGGAGCGTGATCACCACATCGCCCTCGAGCTGAATGGCCTGCCCATCGCCGATCACGGTGGCGCTGAGGGCACGGATGGTGATGTTGGCTTTGCCCCGTTTGAACACTGTGCCACGGGGCGCTCGGGCCTGAGCCACTTGCCGGGTGATGTCGTAGCGAGCCTCGGGGCTCTTGAGATTCCAGGCGGGTCTGCCCCTGGAATCCTGTTGTTCGAGATCCAGCGACTTGAACACAAATGGCTCTGCCGGCGGCGGCACCTTCGGCTTGCTGCTCACGCAGCCGCTCATCAACAGGGCAACGGCAACCCCAGCGAGACGTTTCACGGCAATCGGCTCAAAGAGGCTCGCTGAGTTCAAGCCGCGCCATCACCGGCGAGGGTTCTGGCAGCAGCGCACCACTCTGCAGCCCCCCCCAGGTGAGCTGGGTGAGCCAAGCGCCATCGGGCTGGGCCGTGGCGGAGGAATCGGGCACGCTCTGGCCGAGCTGCACCAGCATCCGCTCGCTCAGCTCCGGGAGCAGTGGTGCCATCAGCAGGGCGGTGATCCGCGCCGCTTCGAGCACGGCATAGAGATCATCGGCCACCTGATCGCGCGTGCCCTCCTGTTTCATGCGGCTCCAGGGGGCCTGCTCATTGAGGAAGCCGTTGGCGGCGATCGCCAGCTGCAGGGCGGCTTCGGCGGCGCTGCGGAAGTCGAGCTGCTCCAGGCCCTCGAGCACGGCGCTGCGGGCGCTGGCGGCCGCCTGGGCCAGGGGATGGTCGGCTCCTGTGGCGCTTGCGGCGGGCGGCACGCACTCCTCAAACCAACGCCGCGCCATCGAGCTGGTGCGGTTGAGCATGTTGCCGATGGTGTTGGCCAGATCGTTGTTCACCAGATCGGTGAAGCGCTGCTGTTGAAAGTCGCCGTCGTCACCGAAGGGGATATCGCGCAGCAGATACCAGCGCACCGCATCGCGGCCGCAGCGCTCGAGCAGCTCCGCCGGATCGAGCACGTTGCCCAGGGATTTGCCCATCTTCTGGCCCTCGCGGGTGAGGAAGCCATGGCCAAACACCTTGGCGGGCAGGGGCAAACCGGCTGAAAGCAACATCGCCGGCCAATACACGGCGTGGAAGCGCAGGATGTCTTTGCCGATCACATGCACCGAGGCGGGCCAGCCGCGGCTGAGGGCCGTCTCGAGATCAGGAGCGTCGCCTGCTTCCAGCAGCGCGGTGATGTAGCCGAGCAGGGCGTCGAACCACACATAAAAGGTGTGGCCCTCGTGGCCGGGCACGGGGATCCCCCAGGGCAGGTTCACGCGCGAGATCGAGAAATCGCGCAGGCCCTGCTTCACGAAGTTCTCCACCTCCTTGCGGCGGCTGGCCGGCTGAATGAACCCGGGCTGGGCGATCAGCGCCTCGATCTGCTCCTGGTAGCGGGAAAGCCGGAAGAACAGGTTCACCTCATCGCGCCACTCGAGCGGTCGCTTGTGGGTGGGGCACTCGGGGTCTTGGGCCTCGTGGGGATCGTCTTTGAATTCCTCACAGGCCACGCAGTACCAGCCTTGCTGGCGCCCTTCCACGATGTCGCCGTTGGCCTCCACCCGCGCGAAGAACTGCTCCACAATCAGGCGGTGACGCGGATCGGTGGTGCGGATCAGGCGGTTGTTGCTGATCTGCCAGCGCTCCCACAGCTCGCGGTATTGCGCGCTCACGCCATCGCAGTGGGCCTGGGGGCTGAGACCGGCCGCTTCGGCGGTGCGTTGGATCTTCTGGCCGTGTTCATCGCAGCCGGTGATGAACAGCACCGGCTCCCCCTTCAGCCGCTGAAACCGCGCCAATGCATCACAGGCCAGCGTGGTGTAAGCGCTGCCCAGGTGCGGCTTGTCGTTGACGTAGTAGAGCGGGGTGGTGAGGGTGTAAGTCATCGGGCGGATCCTACGGAGCGGGGATTGGCCATCACCGCTTCGGGATCAGCTCCACGTCGGAGAGTCCCTGGAAATCGGTGTCCATGGTGTACAGGCGGGCCTGATGGCACCGGGCGGTCGCCAGGATGATGCTGTCGGCCATGGGCAGCCGCAATGTGTGACTGAGCTGTGCGGCTGCAATCGCCAACGGCGTGTCGAGGTCCACCACCAGACCGCGCTGCATCACAGCGGCTGCCTGAATGGCTTCGGCTTCACTGTGCTCACGAAGGATCCACTTGAACACCTCCAGGATGCTGATCGCAGGGATCACCAGAGCGTGTTCGGCCTCGAGCACCGGCAGAAAGCGGTCGGCTTGGGGGCCATTGGTGAACAGCTCAATCCAGCCTGACGAATCAACAACGGCGCGTTGTGACGTCACAGACGATCAGACTCCCGCTCAAAGCTGTTTGCACCGGACAGAAAGCCGCGCAGTGCTGCAGGTGAGCGGCTTGGCACGAGCTCGATGCGGCCCGGCAAGGCGATCACCTGAAGTTGCTGACCAGGCGTCAAGTCGAACTGCTCGCGAATTCGCTTGGGGATAACGACTTGGTATTTCGGGGAGACAGTTGTGAGTTCCATGGCTTCAGCGTAGCCCGGGGTGGCGATCGATCGGCATTTCGTTGCCCACGATCTGCTGCCAGGCTGGCCGTATTGCCCTGTTGCCACCACCCATGACCCCCTCGATCGACGCGGTGGACGTGCTCGTGTGGGGCGGCGGCACCGGTGGTGCGGCAGCGGCGATTCAGGCAGCACGTGGAGGCGCAAATACGCTGCTGCTCACCCCTGGCAGCTGGTTAGGGGGAATGGTGAGTGCCGCCGGCGTGTGCTGCCCCGATGGCAATGAGCTCACCCCCTGGCAAACGGGGCTGTGGGGCGCCTTTCTGCGGGAGCTGGAGCGGCGCGAACCGGAGGGGCTCGATCACAACTGGGTGAGTTGCTTCGGTTACCGGCCCACCACAGCGGAGCAGATCCTGCAGGACTGGGTGCGCGCCGAGCCGAAGCTGCTCTGGTGGCCCGGCTGCCGGTTACTGGCTGTTGAGCGGCAAGGATCGCTGATCACTGCGGTGAGCGTTGAGATCGCGGGCGAGCAGCGGCGCGTGCGCTGCCAGGTGGTGATCGATGGCAGCGATCGCGGCGATCTGCTGCCGCTGGCGGAGGCGCCGTTCCGCTTCGGTTGGGAGCCCCAAGAGCAGTGGGGAGAGCCCAGTGCTCCGAGCCAGGAGCGGATCAACACGGATGCCTTCTTTCGCGAGCAGCTCGTGCAGTCCCCCACCTGGGTGGTGATGGGACAGCTGCAGAGCGATCGGCTGCCCAAGGAATCCGCCCGAGGCATTGATCCAGAAGGCCGGCCGAACCTCGCAGCGCCATTCGAAGAGGCCTGCCACAACTTTGGGCTGGAGCGAACCATCACCTATGGGCGCCTACCCGGAGGCTTGGTGATGCTGAATTGGCCGTTGCACGGCAACGATTGGCATTGGAGCCTGGAGCGGGCCTTCTGCGGTGATCCCAAGCAGGAAGCCGAGCTCTACGGGGAGATGCAGGCCCACAGCCTGCGCTTTGCTGAAGCGCTTCAAGAGGCCAGCAGCGGTTGGTTGCACCTTGGCGATGCCTTTCCCGCGGAGACGGGCAGCCCAGCCCCCTGGCTGGCCGCCATGCCCTACTGGCGCGAAGGACGACGTCTGATCGGTTGCCAGACGGTGATTGAGCAGCACCTACTGCCGCAATCCAGTGGGACTTCTGTCGGTGCCCTACCACTGAATGACGCCGGAGAGCTGCAATCGATCGCAGTGGGGAACTACGCCAACGACCACCACTACCCCGGGGCTGATTGGCCCCTTGCCCCGAAAAGCTGCCCCTGGGGTGGCCGCTGGACAGGTACGCCGTTCTGTATCCCCTATGGCGCCTTGATGAGTGAAGCCATCGACAACCTCTTGGCTGCCGATAAGGCCTTCAGCACCAGCCATATGGCGAACGGTGCCACGCGCCTGCAGCCCCTGATCTTGAACGTGGGGCAGGCTGCAGGAGCAGCGGCGGCGCTCGCCGTGCGTGTGGGCGTGTCCCCCGCTCAGCTCCCCGTGCGTGAACTGCAGACCGCCTTGATCTCAGATCCCCATGCCCCGTCGGCCATTGCTCCGCTGTGGGACACCCCCTGGCATCACCCCCATTGGCATGAGCGGCAGGAGGCTGTGCTGGCGAACCCCCAACGATTCGCGCACGGCCTGGTTGGTGGTGGCTCAGCGACTCAGTATCCAATCCCAGCGAGCCGCCACGAACAGCTCTGGTCGGGCACGATCGAGGCGGAAGCCACCGGAGGGTTCCGTTTCACCACCAACAGCGGGGAGATCTGGCCCGTGATCACGCTTGAGCCATCGATGCACCATTGGCTGGGTGAGCTGGAGGGCCCCCTGTCAGCGGAGTTGATCGGCAACGTCAACCCCTGGGGGCCCTGGCTACGGGTTTCGCGTTTAGCTGGCTGACGCCACCAGCCTTAGCTGATCGCGCAGCGAATCCACCTGCTGCACCCGCAGCAGCAGCGCCTCCCCGGGCTGGGCGTTCTGGGGGCATTCGGCCGCTAGGTCCATCGCCAGATCATCAATGCGCACCAGGCCGAGGCGGTCCTGGGGGCGGAGCCAGCGCAGGAAATCCGCGCACCATTGGCCGCTTTTGTGGGCTTCAAACCACACCTGCTGCCAATGGCGCTGGTCTTCGCGGGAGATGCCGATGCCTTCTCGCACTGCGCCATCGAAACCGCTGAGCAGCTCCTGCAGCGCGTCTTCACTGAGGGGGCTGCCACCGCTGAGCTGCGCCTGGGTCTGGCGTTGTACCACCAGATCGCCGTAGCGGCGGATCGGTGAGGTGGCCTGGGCGTAGGCCGGGAGCCCCAGGCTGAAATGCGGGGCAGCCTGGGTGCCCATCAGGCCCCGGCTCAGGCAGCGCTTGATGGCTGCAAAGCGCACCGCGCCATCCGGCAGTGCATCCAGCTCCGCCTGTGGGGGCAGCTCGGCAGGCAGCTGGCTGCGGAAGGGCAGCGCAACGCCGTGCTCCACGCCGAAGCGGGCCGCGAGGGCACCGGCCAGGATCATCGCTTCGGCCACCATCGCCCGCGACGGGCTGGGTTCGCTCACCTCCAGCACCGGTTCGCCATCGCGGCTGCGAATGCGCCCCTCGGGCAGATCCATCAGCAACGCGCCCTGGCGCACGCGCCACTGGCGGCGCCGATCGAGCAGTTGATCGAGATCCGCCAGATCCGGTTCTTCCGGTGGGGCCAGATCAATCAGATCATCGGCATCGCTGTAGCTCAGCCGGAAGGTGGGCTTCACCCAGCTGCGCACAATGCCGTAATTGGCGATCTCACCCTCGGCATCGAGATCCACCCAAGTGCTCCAGGCGGCGCTGCGCACGCCGGCCCGCAGGCTGAAGGGACCCGTGGTGAGCGCCAGCGGGAACATCGGCAAATTGCCGCTGGCCAGATAAAGGCTGCTGCCGCGCCGGCGTGCCTCCAAATCCAGGGGCGACTCCGGCTCAACCAGACGGCCCGGATCGGCCACATGGATCCAGAGCCGCATCCCGCCATCCGCGCGGCGCTCCAGCGCCAGGCCGTCGTCGATGTCGCGGGTGTCGTCGTCGTCGATCGTCACGCAGCGTTGGCCGGTGAGATCGAGCCGCTCGGCGTCACCGGGGAGCTCCTGCTCGTTCAGCGCCAACAGGCGTTCGGCTTCTGCCTCCAGCTCAGCGCTGAAGCCCAGGCTCCAGGTGGTGCCCCCCATCGACACCAGGTGGTGCCGGTCCCACTGGCCCAGATCCACCAGCAGATGGCGTAGATCGCCGCGGTCGTGGCCCAGGTGCAGCGCACTGAGGCTCTGGCGCAGCGCTGGCTCCAGTTGCTCCAGCTCCAGTTGGCCCGCCGCCAGCTGCTTCAGGGCCTCCAGCCGGCGTTGCTGTTCAACCGGCAGGGCCTCGGCTTGCAAGGGCTGGCGGGCGCGCAGCAGCTGAATCCACTCCTGCTCCCGCTGCTCCGCCAGCTGCTTGAGGCGTTTCTCGCGCCGCAGCGGTTTCAATTCAGCGGCGCTGCGCGCTTGGATCTCCCCCTGCTTGAAGCGAAACCATTGCTGCGCGCCCACCAGCTCCAGCCAGCACACCGCCAGCTGCGCCGGCTCGGTACCGCCGCACACAAGATCGGCGAAATCAGGGAGCGCAACCGTCTCATCTGATTCCAGCAGCAGCAACCAGGCCGCGCCCCAGGCGCGACGGCTGAGAGCAGCTTGCGCGAGTGCTTCGGGTTTCAGCGCCCAAGGCAAAGCCCCCAGCCGCTGCGGCACATCGTGGCCGGAGGGCAGGGGGCAGATCAGGTCCAGCTGACGCTGGGGCAACACCGATTGTTTGGCGTCGAAGCCGATCCGAAGGCGCGCTTTGCTGCCTTGGATCGACTCGACAACCGCGAGCTGGGCTCCGCGGGATTCCTGAACGCCGACCAAATCGCCGGGATGGAAGGCCGCGGATGCCAGGGGATCAGCCCTCGGGATTCACGAAGGGCAGCAGCGCCACGATGCGTGCGCGCTTCACCGCATTGGTGAGGTCGCGCTGCTGCTTGGCGGTGAGGCCGGTGAGACGGCGGGGCAGAATCTTGCCGCGCTCGGTGATGAACTTCTTGAGCAGATCGACGTCTTTGTAGTCGATCGGGTCGCCGGGTTTGATCGGCGAAAGGCGCTTCTTGAAGAAGGAACTGGCCATGACTGAACGAAGAAGGTGAAAGGCAGAAGGCGCTGACTACACAGCAGGCGTTGGCGTCACAGCCGAGATCACTTGATCTCTTTGTGGACCGTCGACTTGTTGCAGTGCGGGCAGAACTTCTTCAGTTCGATCCGTTCAGTGGTGTTGCGGCGGTTCTTCTGGGTGGTGTAACGGGACACACCAGGAGACCGCTTGGCGGGGTTGGACCGGCATTCGGTGCACTCGAGAGTGATCACGATCCGGACGCCCTTGTTCTTAGCCATAAAGGACGTTGCCTCGCTTGGGCGATGCGTGTTGGACAGCGATCAACCATACCGTGTCGCCTGACCTCTCCCTGTAGGCCCGGTCTTTAGAGTCGGCCGATTGCGAACGTTCTGACATGCGGGTCTCGCTCCAATGGCTGCGGGAGCTGGTGGCCTGTGATCTGCCCACCGATGAGCTGGCGGAGCGCCTCTCGGTGGCCGGTTTCGAAGTGGAGGAGATCGAGGATCTCGCTGCCCGTGCCGCCGGTGTGGTGGTGGGCCATGTGCAGAGCCGCGAGCAGCACCCCAACGCCGACAAGTTGAGCGTTTGCACGGTGGCGATCGGCGCCGCCGAACCGCTGCAGATCGTGTGCGGTGCCAAAAACGTACGCGCCGGCATTCATGTGGCGGTGGCCACGGTGGGTTCGTATCTACCGGCAGTGGATCTCACGATCAAACCAGCCGAACTGCGTGGCGTGCCCAGCAGCGGCATGATCTGCTCCCTCTCCGAGCTCGGCCTGGCCGACAGCTCTGATGGGATTGTGATCCTCGATGAGGCCCTGGAGAGCGTGCCGGCCCTGGGCACCCCCGTGGGTCCGTTGTTCGGCCTCGACGACCAGGTGCTCGAGCTGGCGATCACCGCCAACCGGCCCGATGGCCTCTCCATGCAGGGCATCGCCCGGGAAGTGGCAGCCCTCAGCGGCGCTGCACTCACCCTGCCCGCTGCCGCCCCGGCCGTGGCGGCCCAGCCGTTGCCGGTGGATGCAGGCGTTCAGGAGCGGATCGAAGCCGGTGGTCTGTTCAGCGTGACCGCCCTGAGCGGCATCCAGGTGGCGCCCTCGCCCCCGTGGCTGCAGAGCCGGCTGGAGCGCGCTGGTCTGCGCCCGATCAACACCGTGGTCGACATCACCAATCTGGTGATGCTCGAGTTCGGCCAGCCTCTGCATGCCTTTGATGCCGCCAAGCTGGCGGCCCTCAGCGGCGGCCAGGCCGATCCGGCCCGCCTCGATCTGCGTAACGGCCGCTCCGGCGAGGCGTTCAAGGCCCTTGATGCCAGTGAGCACAGCCTCAGCGAGGAAGCCTGGGTGGTGAGCTACGCCGATCAGGCCGTCGCCCTAGCCGGTGTGATCGGTGGCGACAACAGCTGTGTGGACGACACCACCACCAGCATCTGGCTGGAGGCGGCGATGTTTGCGCCGCAAACCGTGCGCCGCAGTGCCCGCAGCGTGGGCCTGCGCACCGATGCCAGCAGCCGTTTTGAGAAAGGTTTGCCGCGGGAGGTGACCCTCACCGCCGCCGATCGGGCCGTGCAGCTGCTCCAGGAGCTCTCCGGCGCCCAGCTGGAGGGGCGCTGGTGCCACGAGCGCCAGGAGGCGCCCCGCCCGGCCCTGAATCTTCGCAGCGACGCCCTGCACAACCTGCTCGGCCCCGTGGTGGATGCCGAGGGCAACGAGAGCGACCTGCCCGATGCCGAGATCGAGCAGATCCTCACCGCCCTGGGGTGCAGCCTCAGCCCAGACGACGAGGGCTGGCAGGTGCAGGTGCCCCCCTCCCGCGCTATGGATCTCCAGCGCGAGGTGGACCTGATTGAAGAGGTGGCTCGCCTGGTGGGCTACGACCGCTTTGCCAGCCACCTGCCCGACCCGATCGAGCCGGGCGGCCTCAGCGATGAGCAGCAGGCCGAACGGCGTCTGCGCCGGATGCTTGCTGCCGCTGGTCTGCAGGAAACCTGCAGCCTCTCCCTGGGCCCTGCCGCTTCCGAGCGGCCCGGGGCGGATCCGGCCAAGCGCGTGGCCCTTGCCAACCCCCTGCTGGCCGATTACAGCCACCTGCGCGACAGCCTGGTGGATGAACTGCTGGCAGCCGCCCAACGCAATCTGCAGGCCGGCCGCAGCGGCTTCTGGGCCTTTGAGCTGGGCAATGTGTTTGATGCCACCGCCAAGGACGGCGGACAGCGGCTGCAGCTGGCCGGCGTGATCTGTGGTGCCCGCCAGGCCGAGCTGTGGAGCAGCAGCGGCAAACCGCAAGCCCTCGATTACTTCCAGGCCCGCGGTGTGCTGCAGCAGGCCCTCGACAGCCTCAAGCTGCCCGTGGAGGATCGCCGCCTCAGCGATGAGCCGCTGCTGCATCCCGGCCGCGCCGCTCAGGTGGTGGTGGAAGGTCGCCCCGCCGGCTGGTTCGGCCAGGTGCACCCGGAACTGGCGGAGCGCTACGACCTGCCCGCCGCCACCTACCTGTTCCAACTGGAGGTGCCTCAGCTGCTCAGCGCCGCCACCCGCCGCAACCGCTGGCAGCCGGCCTTCGCCGCCTTCGCCACCGTGCCCGCCTCCGAGCGCGATCTGGCTCTTGTGGTGCCCAGCAGCACCGCCAGCGGCCAGCTGTTGCAGGCGATCCGCAAGGCCGGCAAGCCCCTGCTCGAGCAGGCCGAACTGGTGGATCGCTACGAAGGCGAACAGGTGGCCGCCGGCAGCTGCAGCCAGGCCTTCCGCCTGCGCTACCGCGATCCCAAGCGCACCCTCACCGATGCCGATGTGGACGCCGCCCACGCGAAGATCCGCGCCGCCCTGGAGAAACAGTTCGGCGCGCAGCTGCGGGCTTAATCACGTTCCAGCAGGGCCACGCACTCCACGTGGCTCGTCTGGGGGAAGAAATCCACCGGCTGCACCGGTCGTAGCCGGTAGCCGGCTTCGCTGGTGAGCCGCCCCAGGTCGCGCGCGAGGGTGGCGGGGTTGCAGCTGATGTAGGCCAGGCGCCGCGGCGGTGCCTGCAGGATCGCCTCCATCACCTCCGGTGTGAGCCCCTTGCGGGGTGGATCCACCAGCAGGGATTCCGCCCAGGTGAGGTGTTCAGCCAGCGAAGCCGCCACATCTGCCT